>JBNJHJ010000073.1:0-7932 GCA_051748365.1 Campylobacterota bacterium | reverse complement strand
AAGATGTGGAAACATCGCGGCAGATTTTTGCTGCACTTTGCCTTTTTGGTAATCTTGCTTGGAGCGGGATTGACGCGTTATTTTGGATATGAGGGGATCATGCATATTCGTGAGGGACAGGCCACGGCAAAGATGATCTCTTATGAGCCCTATTTGCAGGTTGAAGTCACAAAAGGCGAGGAAACATACTACAGTGAAGATGAGTTAATGCTGCCTGCAACACATAATTACAACTATTCAAAAAAATTACAACTTGACGGTGAAGAGATCGAGATTGTTTTGCAAGATTATGAGTTAAAAACCCAAGACGGTACGGAAACGGCAGTTGCATACTTTGATGTCACGGCTGCAGATGAAACAAAACAATACCAACTTGTAGGTTCTACAGGCATGGAAGGAGTGCCGAAAACAAAAGAGTTTGATGATATGAAGATCAAACTTACCCGTGGATCTAAAGAGTTACAACTTCCCTTTAGACTGCGCCTTCGCGACTTTGATCTAGAGCGCTATCCCGGCAGTATGTCACCCTCTTCCTATGCAAGTGAAGTAACAGTCATCGATGAAGATACACAATTTGATTATAGGATTTTTATGAATAATACTCTTAATTACGGTGGATACAAATTTTTTCAAAGTTCTTATGATATGGATGAGAAGGGAACCGTTCTTTCAGTCAATAAAGACCCGGGCAAGATCCCTACCTATATCGGATATTTTCTACTCACGCTTGGATTTTTGCTCAATCTATTTGATAGCAAAAGCCGCTTTGCACGACTTTCAAGGTACCTCAAATCAAGTAGTGCCGCTATTGTCACAGCATTGTTACTCACTATGGGAAACACCCCGTTACAGGCACAAGATGATGTCGCAGATATTGAGAAAAAAGCAGATGTCCTTGAGAAATACAAAGATATATTCTCCGATAGTTCAAAACCCACAAGCCAAAAGTTTTCAAAACTGATCACGCAAAACCATATGGGGCGGATGATGCCTGTTGATACGCTAACTTTAGAAGTGATCACAAAAATATCTAAAAAAACAGAACTTTTTGGGATGGATCATAATCAAGCGTTTTTAGGAATGATGACAGCACCTGAAGTATGGCAAGGATTGCGATTTATCAATGTAAAACATCCGCAGCTTGAAGAGCAGCTCGGTGCCAAAGACGGGTATATCTCTTTTAACGATGCCTTTAGCGATAGCGGGCATTATAAGCTTAAAGAGGAGGTCGAAAAAGCCGTTCGAAAAGATCCGACAAAGATGGGCACGTATGAAAAGGAGTTGGTTAAAGTCGATGAGCGTTTAAATATCACCTATATGGTGTTTAACGGCTCTATATTACGCCTTTTTCCTAAACCAAATGATCCGACAAACACTTGGTATCCGCCTATTCATGCACTCGATGCTTTTGAGAGCCCCTATAACCGTGAAGTTGCCGATGCAGTACAGGGATTTTTTGGCTCTGTGATCAATGCAGATTGGCAAAGAGCGGATAGATATGTCAAAAATATCCAAGATTTTCAACAAAAATACGGCTCTGAAGTGATACCAAATGACACAAAAGTAGCTTTAGAAATCTTTACTAATAAAGCAAAGATCTTTCAATCCTTGACTGTTGCGTATATTTTAACCGGCCTTGTTTTGTTGGTGTTGGCTTTTGTCCAAGTGTTTAAACCAAAACTAAAGATGCCAAAACTTCGTATGAGTTTTGTTGTGTTTTTGTCTCTTTTATTTATCTTGCAAACCGTAGCAATGGGGATGCGCTGGTACATCAGCGGGCACGCTCCATGGAGTGATAGTTATGAATCGATGCTGTATATCGCATGGTCGACGATGCTTGCAGGGTTAGTGTTTTTTAGAAACTCTTATTTAGCTCTTGCAGGTACCGTAGTGATGGCAGCAGCGTTTATGTTTTCTGCTCACTTAAGCTGGATCAATCCACAGATCACAACGCTTGTTCCGGTACTTAAATCTTACTGGCTAACTATTCACGTTTCAGTCATTACCGCAAGTTACGGATTTTTGGGATTGGGCGCTATTTTAGGATTTTTTGCGCTTATTTTATTTATCTTTAGAGATCCCAACAAACCTTATCTTGATGTTGAGATCAAAAAGATCACGGCTATCAATGAAATGACGCTTATTTTAGGGCTTTCACTCTTTACCGTAGGAAACTTCCTCGGTGGCGTCTGGGCAAATGAGAGCTGGGGCCGCTACTGGGGGTGGGATCCTAAAGAGACTTGGTCGTATGTTTTGATCGTGGTGTATGCTATAGTAATTCACCTGCGTTTTATAAAGCCACTCAACAACCCCTTTACGCTTGCTACGGCATCGCTACTAGCGTTTTCAACGGTACTGATGACCTATTACGGGGTGAACTTTTATCTTTCGGGAATGCACTCATACGCTAGCGGCGATCCCGTACCTATTCCGACATGGGTTTATGTGATGGTAATTGCAACATTTGCAACGATTGCGGTTGCGTTTAGAAAAAGAGATTTGAGTAAGATTTTATAGAGAGTAAAAAAGCGTTGATGCGAAAAATTCGCATCAACATTATCGTTTAGTTTATGCTCACAAAGTTTTGTCTTTGTTTTGAACACCCACGTTTTTGCGGACCGTGGGAGTGTTCATGCCCTAAAAGCCCGTCATAATTTTGCGGCGTGACTTTGATCAATCTATTTTCCAACATCTTCAAAACCGCTTCATTGGCCGCTAGCTTCTCATCACAAAAATACACATCGATACCGCAATCATGCAGCATCATAAAGGGTCGCTTTCCAAGATGCTTTAAGATCACCGTATCAACGCCTAGCTCTTTGAGCCATGATACGATCTGTTTTCCGTTTTGCAACTCATTTGGTACCACTTCGATACTACTATCTTTAAATATGGCAAACTGTTTTGCTTTGCCAAAAAGCGGGGAGATATTACTTGTTTTTGTTTTTTTTGCTATGGGTAATGCTATCATTTTATATCCTTTAATGCATTTTTCATACTTAATCTATAGCCTAGGTACAATACCACCGGCCAAACTCCTAACCAGATCAACGACGCCGTGTAACTCATCTTTACCTCCTTAGTAATTGTGTGCATCGGGAGATTCAATCTCCTCTTTTGTGATTTTGACTCTATCCATCTGATACCATGCATACGCAATATACGCAATCACAAAGGGTACCATCAAGGAAACATAACTCATCGCCGTCAATGTATAATGGCTACCTGATGAATTCATGATCGTCAATGAACTTTGTAGATCATACGTTGAGGGGTAATACGCCGTATTGTTAAACCCCACGCTCACTAGCAGCGCCGTAACGGTAAGTACCACACCCAAGCCACCGGTTTTGATGCAGCAGGTTTTTCTAAACCACACCGTCACCGCAACGGCTATTACAACCATCAGTACGCCTAATAAAAAGATCCCAAACACAATAGGCATTTGGATAAAATTCATAAAGTATTTATACTGTTGCATAAACACTTCCCCCTCTGCACTTACGGCAAAGCCCTCTTTTGTAAATATCCACGCTAAAAACCCTAAGAAAAAGATTAAAAATAGCGGCATATCTCTTTTGATACTTTTAATTGCATTTTTATAGATTGTAGCGTCACTGATATTGTTGATAAAATACAGCGCTCCTAAAATCCGTGCTAAAAAAACAAGGGCAAACCCAAGCAGGGAGTTAAAGGGATTAAAAAGTGCTTCCAATCCGCGCAAGTCATTTTGCCAAAATGAAAAATTCCGATCATCGATCATAAATTCACTTCCGCTAAAAAACGTCGCAATCGCAACTCCTAGCAAAAACACCCCAAGCGATCCGTTAATATATAGAAACGCATCATAGGTTTTTTGCCCTAAAAAGTTATCGGGTTTACTGCGGTACTCATAGCTTACTGCTTGAATAATAAAACAAAACAGTATCGCCATCCAAACCCAATACGCACCTCCAAAACTTGTCGCATAAAAAAGCGGAAACGCCGCAAAGAGCGCGCCTCCAAAAAGTACCAGCGTGGTAAATCCCAATTCCCACTTTCTTCCTATTGAGTTTACCAGCATCGTTTTTTGTGTTTGTGTTTGACTGAGTCTGCCAAGTAGCATCTGCCCACCTTGCACAAACATCATAAAAACAAACAATCCCCCAAGCAGTGCGATGATGAACCACCAGTACTGCTGCAGTTGTAAAAGTGTAAGATTTTCAAACATCTCTAGTGTCCTCCTTCAAAGCCGTTTTTAATTTGGCGTGTCATGATCTTAATTTCAGCGATCAATAATGTTGTAAAAAGTGCCGCAAAGATCCAAAACGTAATCATTACATTTGTGCTTGCGATATTTGTTACAGCCACATTAACAGGCATCAGATCTTGTATCGCCCAGGGTTGTCGCCCCACTTCTGCAACAATCCATCCCGCTTCAGCTGCGATATAGCCAAGTGGAATTGAATACAGCGCGCTGTAGAGAATTTTTCTGTAGCGCGTTATCTCTTTTTTGCTCACAAGATACAACACTACGGCAAACAGCACCATAAACCAACCTCCAAGAAGCACCATCACGTGAAAGCTATAAAAGGTAAGTCCCACAGGAGGCAGTATATCTTCAGGTTTTTCTAAGTATCCGTACCCAAAATAATCCATATTCGCCTGCAACGTATCTTGTGCACTTTGCATCGCTTGGGAATCATCTTGCTTTTGAGCGCTTTTGTACGCTTTAAAGGCTTCAAGTGCAACCGTCCCGCGATCTATTTTTTCTTGTGCACTCATAATATTTTGCTCCTCGTTGCCATATACCAGATCTTGCATCCCCGGTACATAGGCGTTAAGCTCACGGTAGCCAAGAAGCGAAAGCGCATAAGGCACTTCAAACTCAAAAAGATAGGTATCTTCATCGTTATCAACTTGTTTTTTGGGATTCAATGCCCCGATAGCAACAATTCCTGCACCGCTTTTTCCTTCATACATCCCCTCCATCGCTGCTAACTTTACAGGCTGCGTTTGTGCCACTTGATGGGCCGATTCATCACCGCTTACGACGATAAAGATAGAAGTAATTAGCCCAAAAGTAGCTCCGATCATCATCGATTTTTTTGCAAAAAGCACGTCTTTGCCTTTGAGTAAAAACCATGCACTTATTCCTACGACAAAAAGCGAAGAGATAACATACCCGCTGCCGATAGTGTGCAAAAACTTACTAATTGCCACGGGAGAAAGAAGCACATCCCAAAAACTGCTCATCTCATTTCTAGCCGTATCGGGGTTAAACACCATCCCTACAGGATACTGCATCCATCCGTTTGCAACTAAGATCCAAAGAGCTGATAGGTTTGATCCGATAGCTACAAGCCATGTTGAGAGCAGGTGAAAGCCTTTGCTTACCTTATTCCAACCAAAAAACATCACTGCAAAGAAGGTACTTTCCATAAAAAATGCCAGTATCCCCTCCACTGCAAGCGGTGCTCCAAAGATATCGCCGACAAACCAACTGTAGTTTGCCCAGTTAGTACCAAACTCAAACTCCATAATAATACCCGTAGCAACCCCGATTGCAAAGTTAATCGCAAACAGCGTCATCCAAAACCGTGTTGTCTTTTTCCAAAACTCACTTCCTGTTTTTACATATATCGTCTCCATAATAGCTACGATAAACCCTAACCCTAGCGTTAAGGGTACAAACAAAAAGTGATAGATTGCCGTGAGTGCAAATTGCGCTCTACTCCAATCAACCAGTGTCTCTTCCATCATTCACTCCTTATAAGATTTTTACTGACAAACTCTGACTTTTGCTCATATGTTTCATACTCAGATTTAAAGTTTTTTTCATACAGTACTTGATTTAAAAAATATAAGATCACAACCAGCTTGATGATAATAACTTTCCACAAGGTCTTTCCGACTGTCATATTTTTAAATCCATCGTAATAAAAGAAAAAAACCGATTTCATTGCTTTCATTCTCCACCCTTTTTATGAACATATGTCAAAAATATAGCATTTTTTATGTCATATGTCAATATTATTGCATGAAAATAGTATCATTGCAGTGTTAATTATTAGTTAATCTTAATATTATGTGCTCACTGTGTTGCCGTAAAAAGAGGATAAGTTTGGTACAATATAGGAAAAAAGGTTTGTTTAAGATGGATGCACACAAGTTGCAAACAATCGTCAATACAAAGACTTTGCAAAACCTTGGACAAGAGGTGATTGAAGATATTCAAATTACGCCAAACGGAAAGGTAAAAGTGCTGTATACCAATGCAAACGTCAAGTGGTTTATCAATTTTTTTCAATGTTTTCATGCACTCAACTACCAATACAATCTCAAGCTAGCTCCGGTAAAAACATCGTTTGCAAAACTCAAAGATGCAGTAGCTAACCCGCAAGAATCCTCAAGACTTGCAACTTTAAAGGTACGGTTAGTCAGTGAGTGTGAAGTGATCTTTGATCGCTACCACTTAGAGAAGTTAAAATACTTTAAAAACACTATTTTTAAAGAGGTAAAAGAGATCTTTTATGATGATAGCGACGTATTAAAACTATCTAAAAAAGAGTTTGCCCACCTTAAGAACCATCTTTACAACGAACTATTGCGAAAATATGGACGAAACGGGCATATTCTTGATGTATTAGGAAGGATCAAAGCGATCGATTATGAAGAGTTGTTTGATTAGAAAGGGAAAAACCCCTATCTAATCGCGCGTTCGCCTAAATTCCCGTATCTATGATAAGAGTGTGAAACCGCCTGTTCGATAAAATAGTTCAACAACTCTAATCGCCCCTCCATCATAGGCTTTTGCCGTACGATAAAGGTTAAGGATTTGGTTGCTTGCTTATACACATATTCACTCACCTTTTTACTATCTGCATAGATTATACGCTCATAAGAGTGCATCTTTTGCGCAAATTCACTCTCATCTTCAACCACGACTTTGTCTTTACTGCCCCTAAGCTCCGGTGCGTTTTTGACAAAAGTGTAGATACTGTTTTGACTCTCAAACGAAAGCTTATAACTTACCTTACTGACTTTTGCTGCAAGGACTCGAGAAAGTACGTCAAAGAGGCTATCACTATCTAAGGCTCTAATCACCACCTTTTGCAGCGGCAGATAGCGAAAATGGTTATCTTCGCCTCTGACTTTGCAGTAATCTTTCTCTATGCCAAATTCTGTTTCTATGTTATAAAGATACGATTGCAGCGCTGCTTCAAGCTTTTCAAACTGCTCTTTATCTTTACCGATGGCTTTGCAGCGGGCGATAAATTGCGTTAAATCATTGCTATACTCTTTTGGGGTGTGTGGAAACTGCACCTCTTCAAAATCAACAAACTGCGTTACATAGTTATAAATCCCTACCTTACGCCCTGCCCCGATAGCAGATTTTCCCATTCCGCCAAAGGGTTGTCTGAGCACTATCGCACCCGTAGTTCCGCGGTTTATATAGAGATTTCCAGCTTTGATATTGGCTTTCCAATACCTGATTTCACGCTCATCAAGCGACTCAATTCCAGAAGTAAGCCCATACCCCGTAGCATTAACGATATCGACGGCATGTTTTAAATCTTTTGCTTTCATCACTGCAAGCACGGGACCAAAAAGCTCAGTCATATGACAAAAGTTCCCCTCTTTTACACCCCATTTGATCGCCGGTGTGAGCATGTAGGGATTATCATGAGCAAACCTTGGTTCTAATGCCCAACTCTCTCCCGGTTCTAAACTCTCCACACCCTTTTTCAAATCTCCCTCAAGCGCATTAGCTAGTGTTCCGATACGGTTACCAAAATCCCAAACCGATCCCACCTGCATTGATTGAGCTGCATCTACAAGGGCAGCTTTAAAACCTCTATCGTTATACACCTCCTCTTCTAAGATCAAAAGCGACGTTGCCGAGCATTTTTGTCCGGAGTTGCTAAAGGCACTATGACACACGTTTTTGAT
>JBNJHJ010000072.1:0-8094 GCA_051748365.1 Campylobacterota bacterium | reverse complement strand
ATAGCATTAACGGCAAATGCGCTTAAAGGCGATAGAGAAAAGTTTTTAAATGCGGGGATGGATGAGTATATGACCAAACCTGTTGATAGAAAAAAACTACAAGAAATTATGCATGAGTTTTTAATAAGCAAGGAAAGATAAAAATGATACGAATACTATATGCCGAAGATGAAAAAAGTACAAGAGAGTTTGTCAAAATCTTGTTTAAAAAGGTAGAGGGGATAGAGGTAACGTATGCAGTTGACGGCAAAGAAGCGCTAGAGTTGTACAAGCAAACCCCCTTTGAGCTTGTAGCAACAGATGTCTATATGCCAAACATGGATGGTTTTGAACTTATACATGAGATCAAAAAGATAGAGCCTGCACAGATTTTTATTATGATGACGGCGATGGAGGAGAAGGAAGACTTGATCAAAGCTATCAGTTTGCGTATCAATCTTTTTTTAACAAAACCGTTAGATAAGCAGGAGTTTTTAAAAGTTTTTGAAGTGGCAAAAAAGATAGTAAGGAACAAAAAAGAACATGCAAAGCTGCAAGAGGAGTTTAATAAACAGCATAAAACATTTGAACACTTACTCTCAAAGCAAAAAAGTTTGCTTTGTATCACTGATTTTACCCGTACTGTTTTTGCATCGGATTCATTTTTAGAGTTTTTTGATATTAGCGAGGCTAAAGAGTTTGATACAAAATACGACTCTTTGCTCCATCTTTTTGTGTGCCATCCTGAGTATATCTGCGCAAGCAGTGTAGATGAGCTGCTTGGATTGTACGAACAAAGCCAAGAAAACAAACGCTTTGTGTGGCTGCAACAAAACAATCACTACAGATCTTTCAAGCTTGATCTTGAACTGTTTGAAGACGGATTTTATATCGTTACCTTAACTGATGTGAGTTATTTAAAGCAGATGCAAGACTATCTAAATAAGGAGTTAGAAGATAAACTGTCGCTGATACAGCAGCAAGAAAAGACGATACTGCAACAAAGTAAACTTGCTGCTATGGGGGAGATGCTAGATGCCGTAGCGCATCAGTGGCAGCAGCCGCTTAACATCATTAAGATGCAGTCGGATTTTTTGAGGATGATGAATGAAGAGGATATTATATCGCAGCAAGAGATTGATCAGACGATGCAAAACATCATCTCTCAAACAAACCATTTAGAGGAAACATTGCGTGAGTTTAGAAGTTTTTTCCGTCCTGTTCAGAGTTTGACAAAGGTAGAGACCGGCAAGCTTTTAGAGTCGGTTTTGACGCTTTTAAAAGATGAACTTTTAAAAAATTGTATTGAGGTAACGATGCAGGGTGATTTAGCATGTGAGATAGCTATCTTGCCAAATGAGTTTAAACATGTTTTTATAAATCTGCTCAACAACAGCAAAGATGCGTATAATGATAACAACATAGAAGCTGCACAACGCCGGATCTGTATTTTTGTCGAGCAGTATAATGATAAAGTGATAATTAATGTGCAAGATAGAGCAGGGGGTATACCCAAAAAGATGATAGATACTATCTTTGAACCGCACTCTACATCCAAAGAATACGGTACGGGGATAGGACTGTATATGACAAAACAGATTGTCAATAAGATAAATGGGACAATAGTGGCTAAAAACTTTAGAGACGGCGCGGCATTTAAGATAGAATTACAAAAAGGTGGTGAAGATGAATAGAAAAATAACGCTTTTATATGCAGAAGATGACAAATCAACGCAAGCTTTTGCAAAGATTTTGTTAAAAAAGTATGAAAACATAGAAACAACCTTTGCAAGTGACGGCAAAGAAGCACTTACGCTATATAAACAGCACGGCTTTGATATAGTAATAACAGATATGCAGATGCCCAATATGGGAGGCTTTACACTGCTTGAAAATATAAAAAAGATAGATCCAAATCAACTTATTGCGATGGTGAGTGCGATGGAGCATAAAAATGATTTTATGCAAGCGATAAATTTAAACATTCACTACTTTGTGCCAAAACCGCTACGCTCACAAACTTTTGCGCCTGTTTTAGAACAATTGATAAAAGCCGTACAGGATAAAAGAAAAGCACAACTGAACATTGATCTGCTCAAACAGTACAAAAACGCCGTTGATGCAACCACGATCCTTTCTAAAGCCGATTTACAAGGAAAGATCACCTATGTCAACAAAAAGTTTTGCCAATTGTCACAATACAGTGCCAAAGAGCTAATCGGCAAGCCCCACAGCATCTTGCGCCATCCCGATATGCCTAAAGAGGCGTTTAGAGATATGTGGGAGACGATACAGGATAAAAAAACATGGAGAGGCAAGGTAAAAAACAAGGCAAAAGACGGTAGCAGCTACACCGTCGATGCGACGATAATCCCTATCTTAGATAGCCGTGGCGAGGTGATGGAGTATATCGGGCTGCGCTATGATATTACCGAACTTGAACAGTACAAAGAGTTTTTGCAAGTGAATCTTGATAGCAAGGATATGGATCTAGCCCAAAAGGTACACATGATAGAGGAGTACGAAAGAGCGATCAATGTAAGCGCAACATTTTCTAGAACGGATAAGCGCGGCAAGATCGTGCATGTTAATGACAACTTTTGCAAAGTAAACGGCTACAGCAAAGATGAACTCATCGGCAAATCGCACAATATCCTCAGACATCCGGATATGCCAAAAGCAACCTTTAAAAACTTGTGGGAAACGATAAAAGCCAAAAAGATATGGAAAGGGATCATCAAAAACCGTACAAAAGAGGGAAAAACAACCTATATGAGCACCACTATCGTTCCTATTGTGGATCTAGATGATGCAATTGTGGAGTATATGAGTATACGCTTTGAAGTGACAAATCTTATAGCGTTGCAAAAAGAGATAGAAGATACGCAAAAAGAGGTTGTTTTTACTATGGGAGCCATTGGAGAGAGCCGTTCAAAAGAGACAGGCAACCATGTAAAAAGAGTCGCACTGTATTCAGAACTTTTAGCTAAGCTGTGGGGGATGGATGCTAAAGAAGCGCAGATGCTACGCCAAGCTAGTCCCATGCACGATATCGGCAAAGTAGCGATTCCCGATGCGATACTTAACAAACCGGGAAAACTTGACGCAAAAGAGTGGAAAACGATGCAAACTCACGCAAAGCTAGGGTACAATATGCTCAAACACTCAAAAAGAAAGCTTTTGCAAACGGCTGCGACAGTGGCGTATGAACACCACGAAAAGTGGGATGGAACAGGGTATCCTAGAGGACTAAGCGGGGAGCAGATACACATCTATGGGCGTATCACGGCAGTAGCGGACGTTTTTGACGCTCTAGGCAGTGACAGATGCTATAAAAAAGCGTGGGATGATGAAAAGATCTCTGCACTGTTTAAAGAACAAAGCGCGATCCATTTTGATCCAAAGCTGATTGAACTGTTTTTTGCCAATATTGATCGATTTTTAGCTATTCGTGATAGTTATAAAGATGGCAGAGATTAAAACAAAAATTAATGCTAATATCCTAAAGTGCGCAAGGGCTTGAAAATATGCAAATAATTATGGAGACAACGAGATGAAAAAGATACTTATCATTGATAATTCAAAATTTATCGGCAACGTCATCAAAACACGCATCAACAAACAATCACTGTATGAAGTGATGACAACACAAAGCTTAGCAAAAGCACAGGAGTATATAGAAGCGGAAGATGTTTTTATGATTGTGACAAATTTAACGCTTGAAGACGCCGATGAAGAGGCGATTTTGGAATTTTTAAAAAGTAGCGGTATCGCTTCGATCGTATTTAGTACCTCTATAGAAACGCAGTTGATACAAAATGAAAATTATCCCAATATCGTTGATTATGTCTTTAAAGATATCAACGGTGCGATACATATCTGTAATCTTATCGATGCGATCTCATTTGGTATAGGCAAAAAGGTATTGATTGTGGATGATTCAAAAACCTCAATTCAGTATTTGAAAAAGATGTTGCAAAAGTTGCTTGTAGATGTATCAAGTGCGTATAATGGGAGTGAAGCGTTAGAATATCTACAGCAAAATCAAGATACGTTGCTTTTGATAAGTGATATGAATATGCCGCAGATGAACGGTTTGGAGTTAACAAAAGCGATCCGAGCAAATCCAAAGCTTTCAAGGTTACGTATTATTATCACTACCGGTCAAACAGATAATAAAACAAAGATAGATCTGTTTAAATATGGAGTCAACGATGTGATCTATAAGCCTGTGGTGGCAGAGGAGATGATGTATAAAACCGTCAATGTATTGTTGGAGCAAAAACATCTTGAAGATATCGGGCGGGTTAATGCTATTGCCGATGAGCATATTATCTCATCACAAACCGACGAAAACGGGATCATCACGGACGCTTCAGCGGCATTTTGTAAGATAAGCGGATATGAAAAAAAAGAATTGATCGGAAAATCACACAGCATCTTGCGACATGAGGATATGGAGGTATCTGTTTATAAAGACCTTTGGGAAACTATCAAAGAGGGTAAAACATGGCAAGGAGAGATAAAAAATCGTACAAAAGAGGGTGGATTTTATTGGGTATTTGCCATTATTGAACCTTTTGTGCAACATGATGGCAGTGTGATGGGATATTATGCCATCCGTCAAGATATCACCGACAAAAAACGGATCGAGCAGATCAGTATCACTGACGGCTTAACGGGTATTTACAATAGGCGCCATTTTAATGATCTGTTTCCAAAAGTGATCAATAGTGCCAAAAGAGAAAATGAGCTTGTATGCTTTTTGCTGATGGATATTGATCATTTCAAACAGTACAATGACAACTACGGGCATCAAAAAGGGGATGATGTATTGATAGAGTTTGCGGCATCTTTGAAAAAAAGTTTGCACAGAGGTGATGATATGGCTTTTAGACTCGGCGGCGAAGAGTTTGGGATCGTGTACAAAGCCACAACCAAAGAAAAAGCCGCAGAGTTTGCGGATATGATCAGGCAAAATATCCAAGATTTAAAGATAGAGCATAGATACAGTAGTGCCACAGATGTGATCACTGCGTCGATGGGATTAGTGGCAATGGATGCTAAGGATATAAAAGATATGGATAGCGTGTACAAGCAAGCTGATGATCTGCTGTATGAGGCAAAAGAAAATGGACGAAATAGGGTGATTATCAATAAAAACTAATGCTCTTTAGGATAAAATTTAATTATGCAAGATATAAACAGGAGTATTGCAATACTGTGTTTTTTTATAGTACTGTTTTTAAAAAGTACAAATTTTAAGAAGGGATCTTAATGTTTTATCCAAAACTCAAATCTATCGCCACAAAAGAGGTGATAGCAATAAAAGATTCACAAACTATCAAAGATGCCGTGCATCTGATGGATGAAAATAATATACGTGATATTATCATACAAAGTGATGCAGGCTTAAAGATACTGCTTGCGGCAAAGATTTTAGAGATAAAGATTAAAAATATCCCCTATGAAAGTACGCTAGATACGTTGACCCTTCCTTTTGTAAAAACAATGGATAGTGAAGCAAGTGTAGAGCAGGCGCTTAAAGAAAGTATGGATAAAGATGATTATATCTGCTTACTTGATGCCGATAAAAATCTCTACGGCATTGTAAGTTATAGTGATATTTCCCAAAGCTTAGACCCTTCGGTTTTAGCAAAAACACAAACACTGAGTGAGATAGTCTATCGAAGTAAATTTTTAACAGTTTGCCAAGATATTGCGTTTGAAACGATGCTTTTGCAGATGGTAAATGAAAGCTTTAGCGTAGCAATTGTACACAAAAAGGATAAAACCGTCGGTATTGTTACGCAAAGAGATTTGATAAAGGTACTTGATGCGCAGGGACAAACAGATATCAAGGTAAAAGATATCATGGCAACCCCTGTAGAGACTATCAGTGTAGATACAACTATCCATGATGCATTGGAGTTTTTGCAAAAACGAAAGTTTAAACGTCTTGTGATTGAAGATAGCGGCAATGTCGTAGGGATACTCACGCAAAAAGAGTTGGTTTCGATCTATTATAACCAGTGGTTTGATTCTTTAAAAGAGCACAAAAAACAGCTTGAAGCTAAAAATGAAGAGTTAGAACTCATTGCCGATCATCTCCCTGATGGCATGTTAGTACTCAATCAAAAGGGGTTTATCACTAAAGTCAATCGTGAAGCTGCGCAAATGCTTGGATATAGCAAAGAGGAGTTAGTGGGATTATCAATGACACAGCTGTTTGGCTGTTCGTTAGACTTACAAGCAGAGCAAACTTATGTACATTGTTTGAAAGAGAACAAAATGGTTCAAGCAAAAGATTGCAGTGTTTTTGGATTTATTCACGGTAAGGTAGAGCAAACCTGTGAAGAAACTTTTATGAAAAAAGACCGATCGCTTATCTATGTCTCCATGACTACAAGGCGCTTATCGGAATCTTCAGATAGTACACATATGATCATACTTTTTAGAGATATGAGCCAAGACAAGATCAAACTAGAGCGGGATATGTTCGTAGGCGGTCCGTCGGTACTTTTTGTTTGGCAGTTACAAAAGGGATGGCCGGTGGAGTATGTCTCTCCAAATGTTGCAAAGATTTTGGGCTATGCAAAGCCCCATTTTGAGTCACAAAAAATTATCTATGCTGATTTGATCCATCCTCATGATTTGGCACAAGTAGCTGATGAGGTGAGTGCTGCGATCAAAGTCCAAGATAGCACCGTAGAGCATCAGTATCGTCTTAAAGATAGTAGCGGCAGCTATCGTTGGTTTTATGATTATACTGTGCTAAGCTATGATAGCAGCGGTGAAGCTACGGTAGCAAAGGGATATTTGATAGAAAGAACAAAAGAGGTACGTACGCAGCAAAAACTAGAACAAACAACGCAAAAACTCCATAAACTCAACCGATACCTTGAAGATGAGGTTCAAAAGCAGCTTAAGGAGTTGGTTGATAAAGATAAGATGCTGCAGCAACAAGCAAAACTTGCTGCCATGGGGGAGATGATCAATGCAATCGCGCATCAATGGCGCCAACCGCTCAATGCACTGAGCATCAATATTCAAAATTTAGATGATGATTATGCAGATGGGCTTATCGATGCAGATTTTGTGGAAGAGTTTATCCAAAAACAGCAAAAAACGATCTCTTTTATGAGCCACACTATCGATGATTTTAGAAACTTTTTTAAAACCAACAAAGAAAAAACCCGTTTTAGTATCTTGCATATGATCCAAAGTGTCACTGAATTGCTTGCTGCACAACTTTCAAATAACAGTATCGAATGTATCATTGAGGGTGAAGATTTTATGATAGAGGGGTATCAAAGTGAGATAAAGCAGGTTATTTTAAATTTGATAAACAATTCTAAAGATGCGATAGTCGGGAAACAAAAAGCCGGAACGATAAAAATTATTCTTGATAAGCAAAAAAAGATGCTGTTTTTTAAAGATAGTGGCGGCGGTGTGAGTGAACAGATACTGCCAAAACTGTTTGATCCCTATTTTACGACAAAAGAGCATGACAAGGGTACGGGAATAGGGCTGTATATGTCGCAAGTGATTATTGTTGATCATATGCAAGGACGTATAAAAGCATACAATGAAGGTAGCGGGCTTTGTGTGCAGATTGAGTTTTAACAATGGGGAATGTGTGAAAAAAATAGTAAAAAATAGATATAACGGAGTTGTTTTTAGCTTGTACCTTATCGGTATAGTTGCTATTGGTTGGGCAAGTTATGTTGTAGCGATGCAAAAGATTGAAGACTTTAAACAAAGTAAAGAAAACGCTCTTGTGCAAAAGATACACAATGAGGTAGAGACGCTGATAGAGGAAAAGAGCAACACTACCTTATCGATGGCTATCTCACTAGCTACTAGCGAAGTGTTTCAAAATGCGCTTGAACAAAATGATGCTTCACTTATCGATCTCGCTCAAGTTTCAAAAGAGTATCGCGACAATACGGTCTTTAAAAATATATGGTTACAGATCATTGATAGTGAGGGGAAAAGCTTTTCAAGAAGTTGGACCGACAAAAAGGGAGATGATCTTTATGATCTGCGTGAAGATGTACGGATTATTTTAGCCGATAAACAGATCCGCACCACTATTAGCGTGGGACTTTTTAG
>JBNJHJ010000071.1:0-8238 GCA_051748365.1 Campylobacterota bacterium | reverse complement strand
TCCCACGCCTTAAAGCTATCATCAAGCTGCTGTGGTGTTCTTGCGCCGATGATGGTTGAGGCGACAAAATCAAAATGCTTACTCCACGCAACGGCAAGCGTTGTGACGCTAACGCCTAACTCTTTTGCTAGGTGCATATACTCTGCCGTAGCTGCTAAGGTTTTTTCATTGACAAAACGATCGGCTTGGGCTTTTACCCGCGGGTTTGTGCTTTTGATATAGCTAGAAAATCTACCGTTATCGGGATAAAATTTGCCGTTATACTTGCCGCTAAGTACGCCTCCTGCAATAGGAGAGTAGGGCAATAGCGAAATCTTTTCTTCCCTACACACGCTTGCCAACTCATCTAAAAATCGCGGGTTATTAAGAGAAAAATTGTTTTGAATCGATTCAAACCGCGGCAGTTTTTCATATTTTGCTATCTCATTTGCTTTAGTGAGTCCATACGCACTATCGTTTGACGTACCGATATAGCGTACTTTTCCCTCTTTGATAAGCTCTTCAAACGCTCTTAGAGACTGCTCTTTTGGGATGAGGGTATCGGGCCAATGCATCTGATACAGATCGATATAATCGGTATCTAAGCGCTTCAAACTCCCCTCAACAGCCTTTTTGATATGAAAACGGTCAATGGCAGTGAGCCCATGGCGAATCGGCGGCACAAACCATCCGTTTGCCGCACCTGCTACTTTGCTAGCAATAATCAGTGAATCTCTTTGCACACCTCTATCTTTTATCCACTCACCGATCCAACTCTCCGTTAGTCCCGCATAATCGGCTTTTGGAGGGACGGGATAGAGTTCAGCCGTATCAAAAAAGTTGATCCCTCTTTCATACGCTTTATCCATGATCGCAAACGATTCCTCTTTGGAGCTTTGTGAACCAAACGTCATCGTGCCCAAGCAGATATCTGTTACTCTAAGCCCTGTTTTTCCTATATATCTATACTCCATTATCATCTTCTCCATCTTCTTTTTTACTTTTTAAAATCGCACTTTCTAAATGTTCTATATAATATTGGTTTTCTCGTAATGTATCATTTTTATGCTCTAATTCTCGCTCTAGGGTTTGTAAGATATCGAGATTTTTGTTTTGGTACTCATAGATCTCATCACTAAGCTGCCCTAAGATGCAATCACACTCAAACTCTTGAGGCTTTTGTTCAGCTTTGATAAAGTTAAAGCGTTTTATCTCATCTTTGAGCAGGTGCAGTTTATCAACAAGATAGATCTTAATCAGCAGCAAAATAACAAGTTTCATCATGATCAACACGATAAAGAGTGAAGAAAACATCGTCAAAAATTCAATAGTCGGAGAGATGATAGAGATGCTATAGCCCATACCCGCTGCAAGTACGAAAGCGATAAGGGTATATGCTATTCCTATTTTTTTGAGTTCCATCTACTCTCCTTTAGCTTGATGCTTTGGATTTTGCACCTTGGATATTGTTGATATATTGATAATCTATCTTGATCGTTTGCTCATGGGGCAAGTGTTGTGACAACTGTTTTAGCGTAGCTTTAAAATCTTCAAACAGATAGTTTGCCATCGATCCTGGGATAGGATTGATCTCATTGAGATAGACAGCATTTTGGTCGACAAAAAAGTCACACCGAATCAGCGCGCCTTTAAAAAGCTGCCCATATACTTTGATGAAGTTTTGCTGCAAGCTTTGCTTGAGCGTTTCATCGATGGCGGCTTCTTCTACCTTAGCATCTCGCGAAAAATCTAGATACTTCTTATCAAAATCCAAGATCTCGCTTTTTTGCGGTTCTTCGATCTTTGAAAAGAGAAACTCTTTACCTTTGCATCCTGCTAAGTTATACTCCTTGATCCCCTCGATAAAAGGTTCAACAAGCGCTTGGGTATCAAACTCAAACGCCACATCAAGAGCAAATTCTAACTGCGCAGCATCTTTAGCGATACTTACACCAATTGAGCTTCCTAGCCGCAACGGTTTGACGATAACGGGGAAATCAAGAGAGATCTTTTTATTGTCTTTATCGACGATATTATACTCTAGCGTCTTTACACCGATGTGTTGGGCATAGAGTTTAGTCAGCAGCTTACTGTAACTGAGCGCACTTGCTTCAAGTCGCGGTCCGATATAGGATGTGTGGCTAAATTCCATCAAAGAAGCGACCTTTCCATCCTCGCCGTCTCTACCGTGAATGAGATTGAGCACCGTGCCTGTTTCAAGCTTTTTGGGTTTGAAAAACCCCTCTACCATGAAACCCTCACTGCACAAAAGGAGCTTTTTACATTTTTTGTATGCACCGCTACTAAAAAAGTTTGATCGCATGTTTTGACGATCAATCAAAAAAAGCCCGTTGTGTGCATCCATAAAGATACAATGTTTGGGTTCTATGAGCTTTGTAATTGTGATTGCGCTGACGATACTGATCTCGTGTTCAAAACTCGACCCGCCAAATAATACCGTATCCATCGTTGTCTTTTTCCTTATGATTGTATTTTTTTCAATGCTTCTTTGACAAGCGAAGCGGTATCGGTACTTGTGCAACTTTGAAGTACCTTATTGATAAGTTCAGGCTTAAATCCTAAACTCTCAAGTGCCACTCTAGCTTCCATCTGCGGCGCACTGGTAGTATCGCTGCTACCTACGTTAAACTCAGCCAATTCCACCAAGATCCGTTTTGCACTTTTAGGACCTATTCCGGGGACTCGTTTGAGCATATCAACATCACTACTAGCTACAACGGAGCTAAAGTTACCGGGATTAAAGGTAGAACAGATCGCTAAAGCCACCTTTGGTCCCACGCCGTTTATCTTGATAAGCGTTTCAAACATCTTTTTCTCATCGCTATCGACAAATCCAAAAAGCAGATGTGCATCTTCGCGAATCACCTGTACCGTATGGATAAAAATCTCTTTGTTTTCAATGGCACTTGAACAGTTGACTGAAACCAACAGTTCATATACAACCCCGTTTACATTTAAATGAATATAAGAAGGCTGCTTTAGTACAACCTTTCCCTCTAATGCTACTATCAACTTTTATTCTCCTCATCTTCTAAGTCCGTAATGGTTTCTCTGTGGATTTCATATTCATCATCACCGACATCTTTTACCGTATAGATCGCAGGCTTGCCTTTAGGCACTTCACGAAGGGATAGAGTGGGAGATATAAGTTTAAAAATCACCTCATTGTGCCCACTCCATTTGTCGTGGCATATTATTTTGGCATTAAATACCGCTGCTTGAATCTTTTCTATCTCTTCATTTTTTGCATTTATATCATCTTTAAAGAGCGTCAGATCGGCATTGAGCGAATTGATATCATCATTGAGCGTTTGATACTGCTTGAGTTTGTGCAAAAATGCAGACGGCGGTTTGACTTGACGCTGCTTGTAATTATCTAACTGCTTTTTGATCTGTGCGACGGTGGCTTTGTTCTTGTCGTAAAAATCTTTTTTCTTTTGATACTTTTGCTGTAAATTTTCATATTCATCTTCAAGTGCTTGAAGATCTTGCTGTATCTTTTCTATCTCATCGTGATAGCTTTTTATCATCATCGCATCGATTGTAAATGTGTTGTCCTCGCCTTTGAGGTGTTCGATGATGATCTCATCAAGCGCAAACAGCTTTGTATTGGAATTTACGATCTCTATTTTGATCTTTTTAGCCTTGATCTCACCGCCTATGGCTTGTCCTACCGTTACTTCATCAGCTTCTATGATACCGCGTTCTAGCCGCGTGACATGCACGGTTTGTGCTTTGACATACCCTTTGTGGACATTGATCTCGGCTTTGTCGGCGTATACCTTGCTTTTTTGGTGTGTTTGCCCGCCGATTTTGACAATCTGGGCTCTTACAAGAGAAGAGGAGGCGATGGAACCTTCGATGTTGATCTCTTGTGCTTCTACCGTCATTCCCACACCTACTGCATCTCGGTATTCCCCCTTATCGGCTACGTTGAGTTTGACATCTTTATCTAGCCCCGCTTCCACGCTTCCTGTGCTTTTGAAATTGATCTCATCGACTTCAAGCTCATCACCGATATCATATTTGCCGTCTTTAAAGGTGATAAACCCGCTTTCTAGCGCGATATATTCTATCTTGTCATCATCTTCTTTGACCTCTATTTTGTCGCTGACATTAAAGGTGGGTTTGTTTTTTTCTTGGGGTTCGTGAGCGAGTATCGCTTTGCCGCGGCAATCTCTGCCGTTGATCCCTTTTTGTGGTTTGATATACGTAAGCACCACGTCATCTTTTTTCACCGCTAAAGCGTAGCCTCTTTTGGAGTAATCCACACGGTCGTACTGATCAACGTTGTTGGCTTGTTCTTGATAGTTTAAGATAAGTTTATCGTCGATGCTCGGACGGGAGTGGATGCACTCTTTGACCACGATCTGCATCTTTTGTTTAAAGACGATACCGCCGTTTACCTTTATCTTGGCAAAAAGTTTATTCAGATCCTCTTTTTTGTCAAAATACCCCATCAGATAGCCGCTTTTTAAAAGCTTTTTATCGATCTCATCACGCAAAACATCTTCGATCTTTTGGCTGTATTTAAACTTACTGCCCTTTTCAAAAACTACAACGACTTTACTTTTTTCTCTGTTTGCTCCAACAAAGAGGTTGACATAATTAAAGACGGGGTGTGGTTTTCTATCAAAAATTTCGATCTCATAAGTCTGTTTTATCTCCACGCGCTCATCGATGAGATGCTTTTCGTCTTTGACGTATTTTTCGTTTTCCTCATCGATCTCGCTCCAATCGTTAAGTTCGGGAGTTTTGATCAACGTATCGTACTCAAGCAGCTTAAAATCAAGTTTCGCCGTAGGAATTTTGTATTTATAGGCTGTTTCTTTGAGTGTTTTAGCAATGTCGTCGGTTTTTGTAATGATTGGTGAAATGCCCATAAATAAACCCGCTTCTATCAGTTTTTGGTATAATTATATCAAAAAGTAACCCACAATGAAATTACGATATTTTTTCACCAACAGCGTGGGGATTTTAGTCTCTCGCATTCTTGGCTTTTTGCGAGACCTGCTCACAGCCTCCACCGTCGGTGCCAACATCTACAGCGATATATTTTTTGTTGCGTTTAAACTCCCAAACCTCTTTCGCCGTATCTTTGCCGAAGGGGCGTTTATGCAAACCTTTCTTCCCTCTTTTGCCGCTTCAAAACATCGCAGCGTCTTTTCCATCTATACCGTGGGCAAGCTTTTAGTGGCTATTGCGTTTTTAACGCTGCTAGTTATTTTGTTTTCCAATCAAGTGACAAAGCTTTTAGCCTTTGGGTTTGACGCCGGTACCGTCGCCCTTGCCGCTCCGCTTGTGGCGATCAACTTTTTTTATCTGTTTTTTATCTTTTTGGTTACCTTTTTAGGTGCGCTTTTGCAGTACAAAAACCATTTTGCCACCACCGCATTTGCGACCGCACTGCTTAATATCTCCATGATAACGGCACTGCTTTTGTACCAAGATGCCCAAAAGCTGACCATTGTTTATGCACTCAGTTACGCTGTTGTGATCGGCGGATTTTTGCAGCTTGTAGCCCATATCATAGCGATCAAGGTATTGCGGCTTTGTCCTTTGATAGTCGGAGGGTTTACGCATTTTAAAGACAAATCAAAACAGATACGCCAAGATGTCAAACGCTTTAACCGCGGGTTTTTACCCGCTATGTGGGGCAATTCCACCGCGCAAATTGCAGCGTTTGTGGATACGTGGCTTGCTAGCTTTTTAGCAAGCGGGGCAATTAGCTATCTCTACTATGCCAACCGCGTGTTTCAACTGCCCCTTGCACTCTTTGCCATTGCTGCTTCCATTGCGCTGTTTCCTAGCATCACCAAAGCGCTTAAAAACAAGCAAGAAAACAAAGCACAACACTATCTCGACAAGACCTTTTGGGTGCTTTTGTATCTGCTAAGCTTCTCTACTATCGGCGGGTTTATTCTCAGCCGTGAGATTGTGTGGCTTTTGTTTGAAAGAGGCGCTTTTAGCGCAAGCGATAGTGCCCAAACGGCGGCGGTTTTGCAGATGTATATGATAGGATTACTGTTTTTTGGAATGGCAAAGCTATTTTCAACTATTTTGTACGCTACCCATCGGCAAGGCAAAGCTGCCAAGATCGCCACATTTTCACTGCTTGCAAACATTATTCTTTCTATTGTTTTGATCATTCCTTTAGAAGCGGTTGGATTGGCGCTAGCAAGTTCGCTTTCGGGAGTTTTACTGTTGCTGCTTACGGTCAAAGAGGTTGGATTTTACAAACTTTTGGATATAATGAGTCTTAAAAAAACAGCACTGTTTATAGTAGCTTCAGCGCTATTTATAGGCATTGTTTTACTGTTTAAGGGTATAGTTCATGGTTATTTATGATTCTAGGCAAAAACAAAAACTCGCATTCAAACCGCTAGAGGGTAGGGAAGTAAATATCTATGTATGCGGACCGACGGTGTATGACGATGCGCACTTAGGGCATGCAAGAAGTGCGGTGAGTTTTGATCTGCTCAAAAAGGTGTTGCAAGCCAACCATTACAGCGTTACCTATGCAAGCAATATCACCGATGTGGATGATAAGATAATCAAAAAAGCGATAGAGAAGGGGTGTAGTATCGATGATATTACCCGTCAATATACGCAAAACTATTTTGAGCAGATGGCGCAGCTTGGCGTAGATAAGCCCGATCATACGCCCAAAGCAACGCAGTCGCTGCAAAGTATTTGGCAAATGATAGAGCAACTGCTTCATAGCGGCTGTGCATACAAAACCCCAAGCGGCGATATCTATTTTGATACTTCCAAAGATAGCGCTTACGGCACCGTTGCAAACAAAAACGAAAAAGAGCAAGATACCCAAGCGCGCGTAGAGGCTGATAGTGCGAAAAAAAATGCAAAGGATTTTGCCCTTTTTAAAGCCGATAACAGCCGATACGGTTTTGATGCTCCCTTTGGAAAAGGGCGTCCGGGCTGGCATATCGAGTGTTCGGCGATGATAGAGGAGGTGTTTGGCAAAGCTGTTGATATTCACGGCGGCGGTGCGGATCTGCTCTTTCCCCACCATGAAAACGAAGCGGCACAAACACGCTGTGCAAGGGGGCATGAGATCGCAAAATACTGGATGCACAACGGCTTTGTGCGCATCGGCGGCGAGAAGATGAGCAAAAGCTTAGGTAACAGCTTCTATCTCAAAGATGCACTTGCAAGCTACCACGGTGAAGTGTTGCGTTTTTATCTGCTTAGCAGCCACTATCGCAGTGATTTTAATTTTAATGAAGAGGATCTGCAAGCGTGCAAAAAGCGCCTTGACAAACTCTATCGTCTCAAAAAAAGAGTGCACCCCACCACTGCGGCAAAAAAGGGTGAGAAGGATTTTGGCGATATGCTGCTGCAAGCATTGAGTGATGATCTTAATACCTCTAAAGCCTTTGCGGTACTTGATGAGTATATTGCAAGTGCCAATGAAGCTTTGGATAAAGATAGCACCAACAAGGGGTTAAAAAAACAGATCGCTGCAAGCATTGAGTATGTACAAAAGCTACTTAGTATCGGTACGCAAGATCCGTTTGAGTATTTTCAATTTGGCTTAGATGCAGCATTTGTGCAGCAGATTGAGACGCTTATAGAAAAGCGCACACAGGCAAAAAAGCAAAAAGATTATGAAACAGCCGATGCGATACGCAAAGAGTTGGAACAAAAAGATATCCACCTGATGGATACGCCAAACGGGACTGTTTGGGAAAAAATATAAAGGAAGCGATATGATAAACTATGAAATGATGAAAAAGATATTTTTTAAGCTAGAACCCGAAACGGCGCACAATGTCGCAGGAGCGGTTTTGAAATACTCCTCTTGCGTGCCTATGGTGCTTAATCCCTTTATCAAAAAAAACTTTATCGCCGATGCGCGTTTAACTCAAGAGATTTTTGGCGTGACGTTTCATAATCCCGTCGGGCTTGCTGCGGGGTTTGATAAAGACGGCGATTATATCCATGCATCCTTAGCGCTTGGGTTTGGATACACCGAAGTAGGCACGGTCACGCCAAAGCCGCAACCGGGCAATGAAAAGCCGCGTCTGTGGAGACTTATTGAGGAGCGATCACTGCAAAATGCGATGGGATTTAACAACAAAGGCAGTTACAACCTCAGTAAAAACTTACAAAAAAGCTATCCCTTTGCCACTCCTATCGGGGTCAATGTAGGCAAAAATAAAACAACGCCTGACAATGAAGCGCTGCATGATTATGAGACACTGTTTAAAGCGTTTG
>JBNJHJ010000070.1:0-8375 GCA_051748365.1 Campylobacterota bacterium | reverse complement strand
AAGTATGCAAGAACTTTCCGATGCGATGGAGAGCCAAACACGCCAAGAGCAGACAAAAGAGCAAGAGGTTCAAAAAGATTTTGCGCTGAGAAAACTGTACGGTAAAGAGCTTGATAGTATGGGGCAGGCGCAAAAAAAGTTTCTCTCTACCAACATGGGCTCGATCCAATCGATCACGCAGCGGCACTTAAACCGCATGGGGTATCCGCGTGTTGCAGTGATGGCAAGACAAAGTGGTGAAAATATAGTCGAGTTTGTACTGCATCCAAACGGTGATATCACCGATCTCAAGCTGCTTGATGCAAGCGGCTACGGCTCGCTTGATAGACACTCTATCAGCTTAATAGAGGTTGCATACAAAGATTATCCCTACCCAAAAGAACCTACACTTGTGCGCATACAAGTGATCTATAATGCGTATGCACGGTAGTTGTAACCCTCACCGCTTGCCACCTATGAAACCTTTTGCCTTCAAATACAATATGTCTTAAAAGCTCCGCTTTATGGAGATGCTTATTGTTTGTCATTTTGACAAATCTTTAAAATATAGCTACAATTTAGAAAATAGTAAAAAAGGGGTAGATATGCAAGTGAAAAATGCGGTATTTGAAAAAGTGCTTGCAAACAATGATCTCAGCAAAAAAGATTTTGCAAGCTACGCCAAAATCCCATACAACACCGTAGCCGGATGGAAAAAAAACGGCGTTGTTCCTGCATATGCAATGGTAATATTAAAAGATATGGTATTTAGAAAAAAGTTAGATGCTGATGTTGCAAAAGAGTTAAAAAAACAACCGGTTGCTCAGACAAAAGTTTCCGGACTGCTTACAGCTGATGAGGAAAGAAGATTGAAGTCGGTTTTTTGGGGGACAAACTATAGATTAGATGAAATAGCCGTAGCGGTAAGAGAAAAAAACCAAAAAATCATGGAAAAAATTGAACAAAATCTTCCTTTGAGTTTACAAAAAAGGATAATGGGAAAACTTTCAGATGCATAGAGATGATTGGAGTAGTGTTTTTAAAAATCAAGACAAAATTTTAAAGCAGTTAAAACCACTAGATGCAGAGATATTTTTAGCAGGCGGCACGGGTTTGCAGAGGTTTGTTCTATCTCGTCCTTATCGTCACTCTGAGGATTTAGATTTCTTTTTTGCTCACATAAAAACTAAAAAAGAGGTTGATACGGTTAAACAAAAGATTGTTGATCTTTTATCGCAAATTTCTCAATCTAAATTAGAAGATTCAAGATGGATAAGGGATGAACAATCATGGAGATTGTTTTATAGCTTTGAGGGTAATGATGAAATTATTAAGATTGAGCTTTTAAATTTTACTTTTGAAAGAATCAAAGACCTATCTTTTACTAATGAAGCTGTTTTTAATACGGAAAATCTGTATAATCTACTGCTTTATAAATGTAAAGCTCTTTGTGATAGACCTGATACTATAAAAGATCTTTTTGATATCTATTTTATCTTACGCGAACTTGATAGTATTGAAATCACTACGCTTGTTGAAGATATCAATAAAAAGTTTGAAAAAGCTATCAATATTCGATACTCTAAAGATAATATCATAACATCGCTCAATCATAAGTTAGCATGGGATATAGAGATAGGTGATCATATTGCGCATCTATACGGTTTGAAATCAGAGATTGAATCATTTCAAATTGAGTTAAAAAAAGCATTTTTAGAACATGATTATTTAAATTTTGGCTTTAAATATAAACTAGAGAAAAAAGCCTCAGAGTATGGCTTGAGAGTTGATGAATATATTGAATTGATTGAAGATAATGAGTTTTTAGTAGATGAGTATAAAAGGGTAAACAATGAGCAAGCGGCTAAATGAAGCAAAGTACGTAGAGGAAAACTTTTTGGAGATACCGGATAAAAAGCAGTGGTTGGTGCAAAAAGGAGGGCAGTTACAACTGTAATTTAACCCATTTTTTGCCATAATTGTGCAGATAAAATAATTTTTAGGAGTATTTGATGGGTTATTTACAAAACCATCCCGATGAAAACGGGTATTTTGGAGAGTTTGGCGGGGCGTATCTGCCGCCTGAGCTTGAGGGAGAGTTTAAAAAGATCAAACAAGCGTATTTAAGCATTCGCAACAATCACGAGTACATTGCCGAACTTCGTAAGATACGCAAGCATTTTCAGGGGCGTCCGACACCGATTTATTATGCAAAAAATATCAGTAAGATGTGTGGCGGTAATATCTATCTCAAAAGAGAAGATCTCAACCACTCCGGAGCGCATAAGCTCAATCACTGTATGGCCGAAGTGCTGCTTGCAAAGCATATGGGCAAAACCAAAGTGATCGCCGAAACGGGAGCGGGGCAGCACGGCGTAGCGCTTGCAACGGCTGCGGCGTATTTTGAGCTTGAGTGTGAAATCCATATGGGAGAGATCGATATCGCCAAAGAAAAACCCAACGTCATACGCATGAAGCTACTTGGCGCAAAAGTCGTGCCTGTAAGCTTTGGCGCACGCACCCTCAAAGAAGCGGTAGATTCAGCCTTTGAAAGCTATCTCAACGATCCTGTAAACTCCATCTACGCGATCGGTTCGGTGGTGGGTCCCGATCCTTTTCCGTTGATGATTCGTGATTTTCAAAGTATCGTAGGGATAGAATCAAAAGAGCAGTTTTTTGATATGACGGGCAACTTGCCCGATAACGTCGTTGCGTGTGTAGGGGGCGGCAGCAACGCGATGGGGATCTTTAGTGCGTTTATCGATGAGACAAGCGTAAAACTACACGCAGTGGAGCCTATGGGTAAGGGTGAAAGCTTAGGAGAACACGCGGCAAGCTTGCGTTATGGTAGTGCCGGGGTATTGCATGGGTTTAACTCTATAATGCTTAAAGATACGCAAGGAGAACCATCGGCGGTGTATAGTGTTGCTAGCGGGCTTGATTACCCTTCGGTGGGTCCTGAACATGCGTATCTTAACTCTATCGGGCGCACTATTGCAGGGCATGCGAATGATTCTCAGAGTTTAAGCGCGTTTTATACGCTTAGCAAAAAAGAAGGCATCATTCCCGCTCTTGAAAGTGCCCACGCCGTAGCGTATGCGATGGAGCTTGCCAAACAAAATCCAAATGAATCGATTTTAGTGAATTTAAGCGGCCGAGGGGATAAAGATATCGATTTTATCACAGACACCTATGGATTTGGTGAAGAGTTATAGTTAAATTTTGTTATAATTACTTAAAAAGAAGATACACAATATGGATTATCTACAAATAAAAGGCGGCAAAAAACTCAGCGGCAGCGTCGTGATCGGCGGGGCAAAAAATGCCGCGCTTCCGCTGATGGCTGCAACACTTCTGAGTTCAAGTAAGATCACACTTTCAAACATGCCCGATGTGGCAGATATTCAAACCCTTTTGAAACTTTTTAGCAAGCTTGGATCACAATATAGCTTTCAAAACAATGCGTTAGAGATTGAAAATTCTAAACTCACAAGTACGGTAGCAAACTATGATATCGTGCGCACAATGCGCGCATCTATCTTAGTTCTTGGACCGCTGCTTGCGCGATTTGGGCATTGTGAAGTAAGCCTTCCGGGAGGCTGTGCTATCGGTCAGCGTCCTATTGATCTGCACTTAAGTGCGCTTGAGAAGATGGGGGCAAAGATCGATATCAAGCAAGGATATGTCGTTGCAACGGCAAAAGAGGGATTAAAAGGTGCAAAGATCGTTTTTGATAAAGTGACTGTAACGGGAAGTGAAAATATCATCATGGCAGCTAGCCTTGCAAAGGGAGTGACGCATCTTGTGAATGTTGCTAAAGAGCCTGAGGTGGTGCAACTGTGCAAATTCCTTCAAGCAGGCGGCGTAGAGATAGAGGGTATCGGTACCGATGAGTTGAAAATCAGCGGCAAAGAGCGTATTGATCTTAACGATATAGCCGTGATTGCTGATAGAATCGAAGCAGGTACCTACCTCTGTGCAGGAGCGATCACAAATTCAAAAATCACCATCAAAAAAGCAAATGCCGAGCATTTAGAAGCGGTAATTGATAAGTTGGAAAAGATGGGATACGGATTTGAGATTGCAGATGATAGCATTACGATACTGCCTGCAAAAAAGATACTGCCTGTAGATATCACCACTTCGGAATACCCCGGATTTCCTACCGATATGCAAGCACAATTTATGGCACTAGCTACTCAAGCGCAGGGAACAAGTACGATCGAAGAGAAGCTTTTTGAAAACCGTTTTATGCATGTAAGCGAACTGTTGCGACTAGGATCTGATATTGCGCTTAACGGGCATTTGGCAACGATAAAGGGAAAAACAGATCTTAGCGGTGCTGATGTGATGGCAACGGATCTGCGTGCAAGTAGCGCTTTGGTGCTTGCAGCACTTGTGAGTAAAAATAGCACCGATATCCACCGAATCTACCATCTTGACCGCGGCTATGAAAAGCTTGATAGTAAGTTTAAAAGCTTAGGCGCTAATATCCAAAGATTAAAGGAAGAGTAATGCATAATCTCTATAAAATTGTCGGAAATATGCCCCCCATGCCTCAAACGGTATCGCAGGTGCAGCAAGCGTGTAAAGATGAAGAGACCACTATAGCCGATATCGTGGGTATTATCTCCCATGACCCGATGCTTAGTGCTAATATCTTAAAAGCAGCAAACTCGCCGATCTATGGGCTTAGCAAAGAGGTTAAAAGCCTCTCTCAAGCGGTGAGCCTTTTTGGGCTTTCGACGATTGAGGGGCTTGTGATGAATTACGGAACGAAAAAAGTGATCCATATCGAACCTGAAATTTATGGCATAGGAAAAGAGAAGCTCACCGAAATCGGGTTGATGCAAGCAGCCCTTTGCGGTGCGTGGATGGAGAAGCTTGATAGGTCGCTTAAAGATGAGATCGGTATCGTTGCACTGCTGAGTGATCTTGGCAAACTTGCTATCGCAAAAGCGATGGAGGATAAAGCACCTACGCAAGCGCTCAAAGAGGCAAAAGATTTTTTGCAGCTTCGTAAAGTAGAAAAAGAGATCGTAGGAGCAACGACTGAAGCAGCCTGTGCTATGATGTTTGAACATTGGAACTTTAATAAAAATACGATCGATACGTTAAACTTTTTTGCAGGGATCAATAAAGAGGTAGAGCCAAAGATCAAAAAGATGGCGGTTGTGTTGCTTGTTGTAAAAAACTGCGTCAATATCAAGCAGTGCTATACGCAAGAGTCGATTCAAAAATCGATCGCTCTTGCGCAAAAGTACAATCTGCCCCATTTTGAAGAGACGGTACAAACACAAAAAGAGCTTTGTCAGACAACTACGTAGCAGTTGTATCCATCATTTCAAAACTCACGTGAAATTCACACGCGTTTTGAAAACTTTGGATAAACGCTATTGAGATCCCCTGTGCGGTGGTATCAACACCGCTTTCACTTTGGCTTACCGTCTCAAGCGTGACGATATAGACTTCACACTCACTTTCAAAATCAAACTCATATCTTTTGTTTTGCACAGTGTCTTCAATCGTGAGATTATGGGCAACAATATGCAGACTATCTTCAAGCATCACACCGTTGATGCGAAGTTTTGAATAATCAAAAAAGTGTAGATTCCATTCACTGATATATTTTAATGTTTGGTCATACTCTGTGTGCAAGGAGAGTTTTTGCGTTAAGGTACTATTTGTGATACTAAATGACTTTTCGATACGTGTAGGGAATTTTTGTTCCAAATAGATGCCGCCCTCTTTTACAAAGGTAACCTTTTTTCTTTTGGCCTTGAGCGTTTCATACGCAGTGTTGGCAAAATCTCCATACTCCTTGAAACTGTTGGCTTTGAAACTCTCAAGCGTAAAACTTGCATCGCTGATATGATCGATGCTTGATTTTTTGAGATACCAATCATAATGCAGTGCCACCTCTTCATCGACAAACAGTTTATCTTTGTGTATGGTAGCTGTTGCGTCCTTTTTATCTGCTTTGCATACCTCTATATCGCTGTGGTAGTGCTCTTTGTAGCGTGTCATCGTGTTTTGCAGGTTAAAGCCCGTTTGTAAAATATCAAGTTCATACAGCTGAGCGCCTAGGGGGGAGAATATTGCAAGCAGCGCTTCATTGATCAGTTTTGTCTCCGCATAACCGTCAAAATCGATATCGTAGCTAATGGGCAGTTTTTTACTCTCAAGCAGCTTTTCGCACTCAATGATGTAGCGGTACGCATTGTCACGCAGATTTGGTAGATAGATACCGCCAAATACCCCATGCCACAACACATCGTTACACTGGGCTTTGTAGAGATTGTCTTTATATTTTTGGCTTTGTCCTTGCACCGAGGCAAGTTGCTTGATGCGTTTATGGATCCAGTTGCTCTCTTGGTATTTGTTTAAAAAGTTTTTCCACTGACCCCCTTTGAGATAGCGACTGCTGCCAAGGGTTTTGGCTAAGTTTTTATAGCTTTGCGCATCTTCATAGTTAAGCGACCAGATCCCCATCTCTTCATAAGAAGCAGGAGCTAAATAAACAAGTCCTAAGGGTTTATTATTTTTGTAAAACTCTCTGTACGTTTGTGCAACGATCTTTTCTGAACTCTCTAGAGCGCTAAAAAACTCATCGAGCCACTTTTTTTCATACACAAGCTCATAGGTTTTTGGCCAGACACCGAACTTTTCACCATCATCAAAGATAACGGCTGCACCGTTTCTCCTGTCGCTGCTAAACTCTTCAATCGATTGTATCACGCTAGCATGGTCTAAAAACGGTATCTCGTATCGAAGTTTTTGACTGATAGGAAAGATAGCGATCTCTTTTCCGCTATCTTCGCTTATGTAATAACCATTAAGATCACTATCGTAGTAACTATTTTTAAAGTGATAATCATCTAAAATAACATAATCGATACCGCACTCACTCAAATCGCTGATAAGCCCGCTATCCCACACGCGTTCAGTCAGCCACAACCCTTTGGGTATTTGTTTAAAATTTTTGTAGATAAAGTTGCTGAGCTTATTTATCTGCGCGATTCTATCTTGGCTAGAGATCGAAGCAAGCACGGGTTCGTAGTAACCGCCGGTAAAAAACTCAATCTGATCACTAAGCGTTTGCATCAAAACAAAAAGCTCAGGCGCATTTTGTTTGATATATTCTAGCAGCCAACCGCTAAAGTGTACGCTAATTTTTATATCGGGATGTTTTTGTAGGGTTTGAAAAAAGGGAAGATAAGAATCTTGTATCGCATCATCGACGACAAAGCTAAAGTTATCAACGGGTTGATGACAGTGTATTCCAAAAAGCAGAGATGTTTTCATGTAATGTCCTTATGAATAGATCTGTCTATTATAGTCAAAAGTTTTGCATTGTAAAAAGTGTTGTAGTCAAATTGTAGTCAAAAAAGGCGATAAAAGTACCCTGATCTTTATCGCCTTGAAGAAAAAATTAGCTCTCAATCTCTATAAGATCAGGGTCTACATTGAGTTTTGCCGCAACATCATTGATCAACTCTTCAGCAGAGTTGTATTCGGTTTTTCCAATTAGTTCAATATGTTCAGATTCATTTTCGTTTGCATCTTTTACGATTACTGAACCACACACTAAAACGCCGTCCATGAACTTATCCATATCTTCATCTATATACACACTCACTTCATTTACCATTTATCTATCCTTTATTATTAAATACTCTTGAAGTAAAAATTATAACATAACTAGGAGAAAAATGTTTTAAGTTTTTGTATAAAATTTAAGCAGTGTAACTTTTTTGTAATAATTTCAGCTTATAGTTACGGTTGTAGATAGAAAATATTTCCATGAATATATCTATTTGTTAGTAAAAAGTTAAAAACTGTAATTAATTTTAATTTTCTTGCAACATAATAAGTGTATAATGAATGATTGAAGAAACGATACAGTTAAAGGAGCATCGATGTCGATAGCGGTTTTATGTTCAGGCGGTGATTGTGCGGGGATGAACCCTGCGGTGAAAAAATTTGTCGATTATAGTTATGATTTAGGCTTAGAACCCTATCTTGTTTTTGATGGATTAGAGGGGTTGATTGATAACAATATCAAAAAAGCAAGCCATGAAGATGTAGCGGGGATCATCCATGAAGGCGGTACGATTATTCGATCTTCACGCTCAAAACGGTTTTTTGAAAAATCCTATCGAGATCAAGCGTATCAAAACCTCAAAGATAAAGGAATTACAAAGCTTGTCGTATTGGGCGGAGACGGAAGTTTTCGCGCCCTTGATATCTTTTCTAAAGATTATAATCTCTCTTTTATAGGGATCCCTTCTACAATCGATAACGATATTTTCGGCACCGAGTACTGTTTAGGCGTTGATACGGCTCTTAATGTGATCCGCAGGGCTACGGATGAACTTCGAGATACGTCCGCTTCT
>JBNJHJ010000069.1:0-8388 GCA_051748365.1 Campylobacterota bacterium | reverse complement strand
GAGATCTCACCTAAAGTATCAAACCCTCTAAAATCCACTAATATAACATTGACGACATTGGTTCCACCGCCGCCGCTTACGGAGTTTTGTAAAAAATACTCACCGATTGTGTTGTAGTGGCGTGATAGAACGCTTAGTGTTAAGATAAATACGCCCACACCTGATGCAATGGCGATAAAAGCATCTTTGTAGCGCGTTGCTTTTGGCGTGGGGAGAGTTTCTTTTTGGGGCAAGTAATACAGGGCTAGCAAGATAAGTACAACAGTTACTACCTCTACCGAAAGTTGCGTCAATGCAAGATCCGGTGCGGAAAATTTGATAAAAATCAGTGATACGATCAACCCGACAACGCCTAAACTGATCAGTGCAATAATTCTGTTGTGGTGCATAATAACCGTCGCAACGGCGGCTATCATAAGAATGGATGCGATAATGATACTCACCCAATCAACACCGAGAAACGCTCTATCGCCAAGCAGTGTGGAGTTGCCGTATTGAAATCCGATGAGACCGATAAACAGTGATGCTGTGATAAACCAAGTGACCATGTTTTGTAACGTTCCTCTATCAAAGCCTTTGGTGACAAAGCTTGCAAATGAAAAGATCGTATCGATGATGGCATTGTATGCAATTCGCGCATCGATCTTTTCGATATTTTTCTCATACCATGTAAAGAGATTGTGGCGCTTATAATAGACAAATATCCCACCAAAAAATGCAGCGATACTCATCATAAGAGGAATATTGAAACCATGCCAAATTGCTAAAGAGTACTCAGGTAGATCTGCTTGCAGTGATCCGGTGACTGCTACGGCAAGTAGTGGCGCAACGGTGATTGCAGGAATAATACCCACAGCCAAGCATGCAATTACTAAAAAATCAACCGGAATCTTCATGAATCGCGGCGGTTCGTGTGGGGTTTTTGGTAAGTCTGTAGGTTCTTTGTCAAAAAATACGTCATGGATAAACCGCAGTGAGTACGCAACGGAAAAGACCCCCGCAACGGTTGCTAAGATAGGTACTGTTAAGCCAAGTAGCGTGCCGTCAACAAGGGCTCTTTCAAAAAACATCTCTTTGCTTAAAAAGCCATTGAGCAGCGGTACACCCGCCATCGATGCAGCTGCTATCATCGCTAGCGTTGCAGTGTGGGGCATATATTTAAGCAATCCGCTTAAACGCCGCATATCCCGCGTTCCCGTTTCATGGTCGATAATTCCTGCAACCATAAAAAGCGAAGCTTTAAAGGTTGCATGGTTAATGATATGAAAAATAGCCGCAACGGCTGAAAGAGGGGTAGAAAGCCCAAAAAGCAAGGTGATGAGCCCTAGGTGGCTTACCGTAGAGTACGCAAGCAAGCCTTTAAGGTCGTGTTTAAACAGTGCATTAAACGATCCAAGTAGCAGTGTAAGCATCCCCGCAGTTGAAACAAGTGCGATCCATTCGGTTGTTCCACTTAAAGCAGGGTACAATCTTGCAAGCAAAAAGATCCCGGCTTTGACCATCGTAGCAGAGTGAAGATATGCTGATACGGGAGTAGGTGCTGCCATAGCGTGGGGCAGCCAAAAGTGAAAGGGAAACTGTGCTGATTTGGTAAATACCCCAAGGAGTATCAAAATAAGCGTGGGGGTATACAGAGCGTGCGATTTGATCAGTTCGCCGCTAGCTAGGATTTCGGTGAGGTTGTAACTGCCTACGATATTTCCAAGCATGATCACACCCGCAAGCAACGCTAATCCTCCCGCACCTGTGATAGCAAGCGCCATTTTTGCACCGTCTCGTCCCTCTTTTTTGTGCTGCCAATAACTAATGAGTAAAAATGAACTCAGTGAAGTCAGTTCCCAAAAAATCGCCATCTGGATAATGTTTTCACTCAGTACGATGCCAAGCATCGACCCCATAAACAAAAGCAGGTAGGCATAAAATCTTCCCATACAATCATTGCTTGAGAGATAGTATCTTGCATAGATTATTACAAGAAGTCCGATACAAAGGATCAGATACGCAAACAGCAGTGCTAAACCGTCAAGTCTAAAGGCAAACTCTAACCCTACCGAGGGGATCCAACTCCACGATTGAATAAGGGTGTTGTCGTTAAATGGATGGTAAGCGATACTCGAAAGGATGATAATCGCAATGATTGTTGTAATACCTGCTGCCCAAGCACTCGCAACACGGTGTCTATTGCTAGCGACATAGGGAGCGATCATAGCACCAAAAAACGGGATGAGTGCTACCAAAGGCAAACCAAAATTTTCAAAAAACATCTTTACATGCCCCTTTTGTATAGTGAAACTTTATCGTTTCAATTGATAATGGCTAAATTTTACAATAAAAGTGCTAAAAGTTAAAAACAGCACAATCTCGCTTGTGTTTTGCACTGTATAAAAGTGCGTCTGCTTCTTTGTAAAAATCAACCTGTGTATCATGAACCTTTGCTGCGTAAACCCCGCTAGAAATCGTAATGTAGCGGGATACGTTACTTTTTGGATGCGTGATGGCAAGGTTTTTGATATGTTGGTGAAAGTGTACAAAATGTTTTTTAATAGAATCTAACTCTTTAGTTGCAAAAAGGACACTAAACTCTTCTCCACCCATGCGAAAGATAAAATCGCCGCTTCGGTTAAAGTACTCCTGCATCGCTTGGGCTATCTTTTGAAGCGCAATATCCCCCTTTATGTGTCCTAGCGCATCGTTGTAATTTTTAAAATAATCGATATCCATAATCGCAAAAACAAAAAAACTATCCTCACGCATCGCTCTTTTTAATTCCCGTTCGTATATAATATTAAAATATCTTCTATTGTACAGTTTTGTCAAATCATCTTTGATCGATAACTCTTCAAGACGGATCTTTGCGCGCTCAAGTTCACTGATATCGGTAATGATGTGCAGATACTGTATGTTCTTTTGATGATTGAATTGCGTTGTGCTCATTGTATAATAACGCATCGATCCATCATCTGTAAAACACAATCGCTTAGAACTATTGATAAATAGTTGCACCCAAGATCCGTTATCGATATGCGCAGTGTTTGAGTCATCTAAATTACATATCTTTTCGCTGCAGTAATGTGAATAGATAAAGCGGTGAAAGGTTGTTTGTGCATTAAAATCTTCTATTGAAGCAAACTTTTGAAAGGTTTTGAAAAAGCTTTTGTTTGCATAGATGATCTTTTCAATGTCGCTGACGACAATGACGTTAGATGATGAGTTTAAAATAAGATCTAAGTACTCATTTTTATCCGTTATCTCTTGGGTTTGTTGCTGTACTTTTGATTCAAGGTTTTTATTTACCTCTTCTAACTGTTTTTGTTTTTGTTTAATGATATTGATATATGTATACGTCACCGATACTAAAGCAAAAAGGACGATAAAGGTCGCAAGACATAGAAGATAAAAAAGCAGTTGCGCATCTTTGAGATCGTTTTTAATAAGATAAGTTGTAGAAAGCAGTGCGCGGATATCACCGTTGTGTTCATAGAACCCTTTTGTATCGCCATACATCGCAACTAAGCCTTTGGGTGCTAAATCCGGATCAGTATGACAGATAGCACAATCAGGAGTTGTAACTCTAGTCGGTGTTGCATAATAAATAGCTTTGCCTCTATCTGTGTCGATAAGTTCTTGATAGTGATCAAGCGTTTTAGCATTGAATTTTTCTAGCAGCATCTTTTCTTTTTCGCTTGCTTGATTGGCATCATTTCGCGGGTTTGGCGCAGCAAAACGGATCGTAATCGCATCTTTGTCTCTATCGTTTCGCAAATTATTATAAATATTATTGACCTGTTTGGATACATAGGTAGAAGATAGCAGTATAGGGGAAAAGTAATCTTTGTCTATTTCGCCGCTATCTTGCAAACGGTACACTTCGTTTTTTTGAATAGAGACAAACTTTCTCAATGCTTGCGTGTTTAAAAGCACCTCTTCGATCTTTTCGCTTGCTTTGTTGATAGCATACGAGCGCGTTTGGTGGTAAAAAAACAGAGCTAGTGCAAGATATAAAACCACTGCAATGAAAAAGATATTATATTTGTTTAACAAAAAATTTTTACCCATAAAACACCCCACAGAGCATTTTACAATAAAGAAACTAAAAGTTTTTAGTTTCTTCTTTCATATTCGCTGTACCCAAACTCTTTTATTGCGCTGTAGCTTCCATCAGCTTTTAAAACGCTTAAAGAGGGGAGTTTTATACCGTTAAAGGTAGTGTTTTTTACGATTGTATAGTGGATCATATCTTCTAAGATGAGCTTATCGCCTGCCTTTAACGGGGTATCAAAAGAGTACTCCCCCAGTAAGTCTCCGCTTAAACAGGTATTGCCTCCAAGCACGTAGGTGTATTTTTTCTCATCTGGCTCCCCGCTGTTTCGTATCTGTGCACGGTAAGGCATCGCTAGGGTATCTGGCATATGAGCTTCAGCTGATGAGTCGATGATAGCAACGGGTCTGTCTCTACCGATGATATCAAGCACACTAACAACAAGACTGCCACACTGCCAGCCGACTGCTTCACCGGGTTCTAAATACACTTGTAAATGCGGGTATTTTGCTTTAAAATCTTTGATAAGCTGTATTAAAAGTGCAACATCATATCCATCTTTTGTTATATGGTGACCGCCGCCGAAGTTGACCCATTGTAAATCTTTAAAATAGCTTGCAAACTGTTTTTCAAACGCCTCTAAAACCTTTTGCAGTTGCGTGCTGTCTTGTTCACAAAGGGCGTGAAAGTGCAGCCCTTCAACACCTGAAAGGTCTTGATTTTCAAACTCCTCTATCTTTATCCCAAAACGAGAAGAGGGAGTGCAGGGGTCATACAGTGCAACAGGGGCACAAGAGATTTGGGGGTTTACACGAAGTCCGATAGAGGTTTTTCCTAAAGCTTTGTGTTTGTATTTTTGCAGTTGTGAAAAGGAGTTAAAAACAAGATGATGGCTTTTTTGTATAATCTGTTCAATCTCCTCATCCACAAAAGCGGGGCTGTAGGTATGTACCTCTTTGCCTATCTTTTCACTGCCGTATCTTGCTTCAAAAAGTCCACTTGCACAACACCCGTCAAGGTACTTTGCTACCATTTCAAGCATAGGAGAAAATGCAAACCCTTTGAGTGCCAAAAGTATCTTTGCACCGCTTTGTTGCTTCACATATGCTAGCAGTTTTAAGTTTTGTTCAAGCAGCTGCTCTTCACAAACATAGCTTGGGGTTTTAATTTGCGTTAATACCTCTTCTAAACGTGAATTTCTAACTATCTTCACTCTCAAGCTCCAAGATTTTCCAAGGAAGTCCCTGTTTGTTCAGTTCCTCCATAAAAGGTTTTGCATCAAACTCTTCCATGTTAAATACGCCCTTTTTCATCCATCTATTTTCAAGCATCATCTTTGCTCCAATCATTGCAGGAACGCCTGTTGTGTAGCTTACTCCTTGTGCTTTGGTTTCTTTATAACACTGTTCATGGTCACATACATTATAGATGTAAACAGCTTTTTTCTTACCATCTTTAAGCCCTGTGATAACGCAGCCGATATTTGTTTTTCCTTTTGTTCGTCGGCCAAGCGTTGCAGGATCAGGCAGCAGGGTTTTTAAAAACTGCATAGGCACAATCTTTTGACCGTTATGTTCAACTTCATCGATTCTTAGCATCCCTACATTTTCCAAACACTGCATATGCGTAAGATAACTTTGTCCAAAGGTCATGAAAAATCGAATCTGTTTTAAGCCTTTGATATTTTTAACTAAACTCTCAAGCTCTTCATGATAGAGCAGGTAGCTATCTTTAATGCCGATTTCAGGGTAATCCCACTCTAGCTTTATCTCCATAGGCTCCGTTTCAATCCATTTGCCCTCTTTCCAGTATCTTCCTTTGCTGCTAACTTCTCGCAAATTGATTTCTGGGTTAAAGTTTGTTGCAAAAGGGTATCCGTGGTCTCCAGCGTTACAATCTAAAATATCTATATAGTGAATTGCATCAAAGAGATACTGATTAGCATACGCACAAAAAACATTTGTAACACCCGGGTCAAATCCGCTTCCAAGCAATCCCATGATATTTGCATCTTCAAACGCTTTTTTTCTTGCCCACTGCTGCTTGTATTCAAACTTTGCAGTGTCTGGGTGTTCATAGTTTGCAGTATCAAGGTAGTGCACACCTGTTTTTACACATGCATCCATGATAGTGAGATCTTGATAGGGCAGGGCAACATTGATAACAACTTGCGGATTTAGCTCTTTTATAAGAGTGACAAGTTCTTCAACATTATCTGCATCAACACTTTTTGTTTGGATAGGCACGTCAAGCATATCTTTTATCTCTTTTGCGATAACATCACACTTGCTTATGGTTCTACTTGCAAGAGTTATATGGGTAAAAACATCACTATTTCTTGCACATTTATTTGCTACAACTCGGCCAACACCGCCGGCACCGATAATTAAAACTTTTGCCATCTTTTTATCCTCAGTTTTTTAGGAATTTTACATTGTTTTATGAAAAAAAGCAATAAAAAATTAGATATAATCAGACACTTATTTACAAGGTAAAAAAATGATAAAATCTCAAGACAAAGCACCGCTATTTGAAGCGATGCAAGCGTATCATAAAAAAAACGTTATCCCTTTTGACGTTCCGGGACATAAGCATGGGCACGGGTTAAAAGAGTTTACCGATTATTTTGGTAAAACGGTGATGGAGCTAGATGTAAACTCTATGAAACCGCTTGATAACCTCTCAAATCCAATTGGAGTGATCAAAGAAGCCGAAGAGTTAGCAGCAGAACTGTTTTGGGCCGATCATGCGTTTTTTTTGGTAAACGGCACCTCTGTCGGGATTCAAGCGATGATAATGAGCGTGTGCAACCCGGGTGACAAGATCATCTTGCCGCGAAATGTACACAGAAGTGCGATTAACGGGCTTATTTTAAGTGACGCCATTCCTGCCTATATCGATCCCGAGGTGGATGACGGGCTTGGGATTACGCTTAATATCGGTATTGAAAAAGTGGAACAAGCGATCATTCGAAATCCTGATGCTAAGGCGATTCTTATTACTAATCCTACCTATTACGGCTTTACGGCTGATCTCAAAAGAATTGTTAAGCTTGCCCACCAATACGGCTTGGCAGTACTTGTCGATGAAGCTCACGGGAGTCATTTTAGCTTTAATCCAAAGTTTCCTACTTCGGCAATGGATGCAGGGGCGGATATGACGACGCTGAGTTTTCACAAAACAGGCGGGTCACTGACGCAAAGCTCTATCTTGCTAGCTAATGACGGTACGGTTGATAGCAAACATATCAAAACTATTTTGAATCTGTTGCAAACAACGAGTGCTTCGTATCTGTTGATGGCAAGTTTAGATTTAGCGCGCAAAAACTTATCGCAAAACGGAGAGACGCAGTTTCAACGTATATTAAAGCTTGTGAGAAAATCACGAGCTGAAATTAACGCAATAGACGGGGTGAGTTCGTTTGGACTTGATCTTGTGGGGCGTGAAGGGGTGTTTTCTTTTGATGAGACAAAGCTGACCATTAAGGTTAACGAACTGGGATTGACGGGATTTGAAGCGTATGATATCTTACGAGATGCATACAATATTCAGATGGAGTTTGGCGATGCGTACAATACGCTTGCGGTGGTGAGCCTTGGAGATAGCGTTGAACCGCTTGAGAAACTGATAGAGTCTATCAAAGATATAGCCAAAAAATATCGAAAAGATCCTATCTGCTTTAAAGGCGGACTTGCACTGAAAACACCTGAAGTGATCGTTTCTCCCCGCCATGCGTTTTATAGCAGCAAAAAGGTTAAAAAACTGCAAGATTGCGAAGGGCATATCAGTGCAGAGTTTATCATGGCGTATCCTCCGGGGATCCCCATCGTAACGCCAGGGGAGAGAATTAGCAAAGAGATTATAGAATATGTGCAGTTTTTAAAATCACAAGAGAGTATGCTCACCGGTCCTGAAGACCCTTACGTTAATCATATCAATGTATTGGGGATGTAATGCGTGAAAATATATACACCTTTATAGGATTTGAAAAACCCTTTAAAGACGCTCGCGCCGTTTTGTTTGGAGCGCCCTTTGACGGTACGACCTCTTTTAAACCCGGCACCCGTTTTGCACCCAACGCAATGCGAGAAGACAGTTGGGCGATTGAAAGTTACAGCCCCTACCAAGACAAAGATTTGCAAGATTTAGAACTTTTTGATGCGGGCGATCTGGAGCTGCCCTTTGGCAACGCAGCAAGATCATTGCAGGTGATTGAAACCTTTGTCGATGAGGTGCTGCGTGAAAAAAAGATGCCTATTATGATCGGCGGAGAACATCTAGTCTCTTTAGCACCCATCAAAGCGTTGGCAAAAAGATATACGGATCTGCATATCTTGCATTTTGATGCG
>JBNJHJ010000068.1:0-8435 GCA_051748365.1 Campylobacterota bacterium | reverse complement strand
TGTACGTGTTTTTCGCACGGTTTGTGTGCATGTTTATGTCCTAGATGGACAAAGGGGTGTCCTTCGTGGTGAAAGATTTTGCACTCTATATCAAAAACCGTTTCAAACATCTGCTGTGTTACCTCTTTTGTTTTGGCGTGATGGAGAAGCTTACCGCTTTTGAGCATCAAAACAGTATCGCCGTAGTGTAGAGCACTTTGCAAGTCATGCATTACTACTACGGTGATGAGTTTTTGATCAATCGTTACCTTTTTGACTCTTTCTAAAATATCCATCTGTGCTCTTGGATCAAGATGCGAGATAGGTTCATCAAGTAGCAGTAGTTTTGGGGTTTGGATGAGTGATTTGGCTAGGTAGATCCGTTGTCTCTCTCCGCCGCTTAGGCTGCTTAGGTCTCTATGTAAAAAGGGTGCGATCTCTAATGTATCGATTATAGTTTGTATTATCTTTTCATCTTCATCTTCTAGCTTAAAACCGCAAAACGGCCGCCTTCCAAGGCTTAAAAGTTCTCTAACCTCAAGCGGCGGGGTTTGTTGAAACTGCTGCATTAGTGAAAGCATTTTTGCATTTTGTGCAAAACTATTATTGGTAATATCTTCATTATTCAGCGTAACTTGCCCTCCATAGGACAAAAGCCCCGAGATAGCGCTTAAAAGAGTGCTTTTTCCTGCGCCGTTTGGACCGACTATCATATGCAGTTGCGCACTTTGGAGTGCAAAGCTTATATTTTGCAAAATAACATTGTTATTGAGGCTGTAGTAGAGGTTTCGCACCTGTAGCATCTACGCATATGCTCCTATGTAGATCAGTTTGCCAAACTGCATCACCCGATCACACTGCTGCAGATCTTTTTTGTTCGCTCGAAAAAGCGTCATTCCCTCTTGAGCCCAGCCTATGACCTCTTTGAGTTTTTTTGAAGGCTTTACAAACTGCCATCTGCCGATTGTAACAACCTGTCTTGCAAAATCTTCTCTATTTTTTGTCAGCGTTAAATGTGAAATGAGTCCATGCTTTGAAAGCGTTCTTAAGCGGATCATTCCCTCAAGATTTGTACAGCTTTTATATGCCTCTAGTAGTTTTTGAGCAGCTGCACGAACCTTTTTGTGGTGGTGGTTTAAGCGTGAATCGATGGTGCTTTTTCTGATGACGCTGAGTCCATCTATATCTTCATGGATATTCATGCAGCGCAGATTTTCATCGCTACAGCCGTATTTTCTATGAAGTTCTCTAAGCAGTACGCAATCAGGCATCAGTTCAATCATTTTTTACACTTTTTGAGAGTTTTTTTTATTATAGCACATCTTTGACTAAAGCGCTCTTTTGCGTGATATAAGATACAAAAACAAAGGTGCCCCTAAAAAGGAGGTAAGTATCCCCACGGGAATGAGTGAAGAGGGGATGATGATCCGTGAAGCGATATCGGCAAGCAAAAGCAAAGAACCCCCGCACAGCATGCTAAGAGGCAAAAGCAGCTTGTGGGTGCTGCCGATAAAAAGGCGCACAATATGCGGTGCGATCAGTCCGATAAAGCCGATCACTCCTAAAAATGAAACAGTTAGCGCACTGAGTAAGCTTGCAGCAATGAGTGAGATAATTTGTAATTTCTTGCTATCTACTCCCAGTGTTTGCGCTGCTGCATCGCCAAGCAGTATAGCATCAAACTTCCAAAAAACCGCATAAAATCCCACAAGTGCAATAATAGAAGTTACTGCTAAAATAGCAGCGCTGATAAACGTAGCTTTGCCTACATCGCCAAAGGTCCAAAACAGCGTTGCCGCAACATCGACTTCGTTGGCAAAAAACTGCAAAAACATCGTCATAGAGTTAAACAGTGCCCCGATAGCCACACCTGCTAAGATAAGCGAAGAGGGCTGCATCTGTACTCTTTTACCCAAAAAAACGATCGTAAAGATACATAGCAAGCTTGCACAAAACGCTGCAAGCGGTGTTGCAAACGCACTTATGGTGTCACCGGAGTAGCTTTGCAGCACGATAATAGCAAAGCTAGCTCCAAAAGCGCTTGCTTGAGAGATGCCAAGTGTAAATGGTGAAGCAAGCGGGTTTTTGAGCACTGCTTGCAGGAGTACTCCGCTAAGAGCAAGTGCCGCACCTGCAAAAAACGCCGCAAGAGCGCGGGGGATTCTGATCTGCTCAAAAATAATAGCATAGCGCAGATCGCCTTGTAGATAGAGTTTGAAATCATCAAAAACTATCCCTTCACTTCCTGTAAAGATAGAAAGAGCAAACAGTACTAAAGATACAACCGTTACAATAATAATAGCATTATCTGTTTTCAAACACATCACCTAAAAATGTCAAATAGATCTGTTTTTTTATCGCTTCTATATCAAGTTCTACCCCCATTTTTTGGGCGATAATATAGCTGTTGAGATAGATGTTTTCTATATTTGTGTTGTAGAAATTAGATGGATAGAGCCAATAGATTGCACCCTTTTTATACGCTTGCATCGCTTCAAAGAGTGTTTGGTGTTTTTGCATCTGCCGGTTAAGCAACCCCTTTGCCAATGAATCCAAAAATATCAATTGCACATCGCTTAGCAGAAGTTGTTCAAGTGAGATCTGCATATGCCCCAGTGGTTGGTTACAAAAGCTATTTTTCAATCCAAGCAGCGCAAAGGGGGCAAAGCCACACTCACTACTTGTGATATCTTGAGTGCCTTTATACCCGATTCCTCCGATATAAACGGTGGGTTTTTTTCTTAAAGTATATCCTAAGATTGTTTCATTTTCATTCATAAACCCAATAAGCGTATCGGCTTTTTTTTGTTTTTTAAAAACCTTGCCTAACAAGCGTAGCGAATCTTTCACGGCATTAAGTTTTGCAGCATTGTCTGCTCCGCCGTATCCACTGCCGTAGCTTAGAGCTACAACGGGGATTTGGGTCTTTCTTTGCAGCTGATTGAGAAGGTGCTTTGGCAAAAACGATGCAATAATAATATCGGCATCACTGCGGATAATCGCTTCAAAATCCGGTGTTTTTCCCGGACCCCCTTCACCGATTACGGGAAGGTTTTGGATCGATGTTGTATCAAGTGCCAAACGGTAGGGTGCTTTTGTGTCTTGCTTTTTTTCGATGCGCTCAATACCTACAAGCCTATCTTGTAATTGCATATAGGTTATCAGCCGTAGTGCGCCCGGACCGATGGCTATAATCTTTTGTGTTTTTGTTACCTCTACTTCTCTTTGAAGCATATCGGTATAGGTTGTAGCAAAGACAAAAAGATTACAACTTAGCAGTAAAAACAGTATTTTCATCTTATCTGCTCAATATAACATGGTTGTAAAAAGATATTTTCCATCTTTTCTTGACACTTTTGCATCACGATGTCTTGCGTGTGCATGCTTGCTACATGGGTGATGCCTACGTCTTTGTACCATGAAGGATGCGCTCCTGCGCTAAATCCCGCTAAGATAACAAGTTTTGCACCTTGACAAAACCGTAGCATCGCATCGATGGTTGATCCGATCAAGCTAGCCCCTGTTATAACGGCAACATCACATCGTTGCAGCGCTTCATACTCAAAGATATCATTATAGATAGCATTTTTGCTATCGGTGCGGGTACGACAAAAGGTGTTTACGGTCTTTCTTTGCTGTTTGAGCGTGTTGACAACAGGCTGCAAGTGCCCGATAAAGACAATATTATCGCTTTGGTTTGTATTTAGGAGAAGAAACTTTGCGAGGTTGTCGCGTAGATTGCCGCTTGCTTTTATGCAACTTCGTGCAATAGCGTGCTGTCCAATGGCGTTGATAAGCGCTAGTGCACAGGCTCTAGTGGCAATATCGTAGCTGCTTTGAGCTTTTTGCAAAAAGTTTGTTACATTGCCGATCTCAATGTTGCAAAGATCGCCTTCTGCGTGTGGCGTAAGAGTCACTCCCGTAAATGCTTCATTATTGCATTGCAACACGGCATAAGTAAAATGTTTTCCCATTGCACACTTTTTAAGAACAAACGGATTTTTTAGAGAAGATAGTATCGCATTTTCACATAGGGTTTGAAAAATCATAGCACTCTTTTTTTCTTTTTTGCAAATTGTATCTTTGTGTTTATAAAAATTGTATTATAATAGGCAAATCTTCTATCAAATTGGAACAAAAAATGGTTAAAAATTGTATCCATTGCAATCATAAAGTACTCTATAGCTTGCAAAACGGTTATAAAAAGTGTAGCCGATGCCATAAAAAATTCAGTCCCCAAAAATATCTCAAACAGTTAGCGATCGTAAAAGGGTTTTGTAATGATCAAAGTGCCCATGCCCTGAGTAAGCAGTTGGGGATTAGTTATAAAACCATTGCAACCACCTATGAAAAGATCCGCTTGCATGTAGCATATGTAGCGCAGTTGGAGTTTGAGCAGCATGAAAGTTTTATAGAGGAGTACGATGAGTATCTCTATCTGCCTAAAAACAAAAAATGTATACAAAACAATCTCTTTGATGCGCACAACTTTTTGATCTATGATTACGGAAAAATCTACACGCTTACACTCCCTCTTAGCGTTAAATACGCAGCACTTGGTATGGATTGTATGGAGGTTGGAAGCTTTTTGCGCAACCATACTATAGCTAACGTAAAAAAACGATTTAATCGAATCTGTGCATTTTCTCTTTTTTTTGAACAGCAGATGAAGCACTACAAAGGTGTTTCGTATGACAACTTTGATCTCTATCTCAAAGAGATCGAGTTTAAATTCAACTTTGCTAAGCCCCAACGCTATGAGTATCTGATGGAGTGCATCGTTACAAACCCGCAAAGCAGATGGCATCAAAAAGGGTAAGTTACAAAAAATCTCTTATTCTTGTGTCGTTTTGGAACAAAAATCATAGATATTAAGAATGAAAAAAGAATAAGAGTACTACAATGAAAGGAGTGAACTACAATTCATTAACTGCTTAAGAGGAGGTTAGCATGGTTGATAAGCGTGAGAGTTTGATGCAGCTTTTTAGCGCAAAGGGTGCAAAGGTTGACACAAACAGGGGTCAAGAGTATTATGATACGCTTTTGCAAAAGATGCAAAATAGGTTAGACTTTTTGGAAAGGACAACGGCTGCAAAAGATGCTTCGATCAATAGAGTATTACAAAGTGAAGGTGTCAGTAGAAGAGATTTTATGAAGTGGGCAAGTGCTACAACGGCGATGCTGATGCTGCCTCCTACTTTTGTACCGACCGTTGCACGCGCAGCGGAGCTGATGAACCGTGTGCCCATTGTGTGGCTAGAGTTGCAAGATTGTGCGGGCAATACCGAAGCGATTCTACGGAGTGATGGACCGACCATTGATGAGTTGCTGCTTGATATCGTTTCACTGGAGTTTAACCACACTATTCAAGCTGCAGCGGGGCATCAAGCCGAGGAGCATCTCAATGAAGCGATAGAGACCTTTGACGGAAAGTTTTTGTGCGTGGTAGAAGGATCAATTCCGCGAGGAATGGATGGCTACTACGGTACGATCGGGCCTCACGGCGAAACATTCCAAGAACATCTTTTACGAGTTTCAAATAAAAGTGCAGCCGTTGTTGCGGTAGGGACTTGTGCAACATTTGGAGGCGTGCCTGCAGCAAATCCAAATCCAACCGATGCAGTCGGGGTACAAGATATCGTTCGCGGCAAACCTATTATCAATATTCCCGCATGTCCTGCAAATCCTGCAAATATCACCGGAACGATTTTGCATTTTGTGCTTACGGGACAAGTGCCTGAACTTGATCATCTCAATCGTCCAAAATTTGCTTTTGGATATAGAATCCATGATAATTGTGAAAGACGCGCGCATTTTGATGCAGGACACTTTGTCGAAGAGTGGGGAGACCATGGAGCAAAAAACAATTGGTGTTTGTACAAGATGGGATGCAAGGGTCCTATGACGTTTAACAACTGCTCCATTGTTCGCTACAACGAAGCGGTAAACTGGCCAATCGGCGCAGGGCACGGGTGTATCGGATGTAGTGAGCCGCAGTTTTGGGATAAATACGCAACAGAACGTCCCGTTTCTGCAAGCGTTATGAAAGCCCCCGGAGGCGGAGTAGAAAGTAGTATCGATAAGTTTGGTTTAGGACTCTTAACAGCTGCAGCAGTAGGAATTGGAGTACATGCAGCTGCAAGTGCAATAGGCGGTAAAAAAGGAGAAGATGATGGCAAGTAAGCATATAATAGTTGATCCAATCACAAGGATAGAGGGGCATCTAAGAATTGAAGCAAAGATTGATGAAAACAATGTCATCACTGATGCATACTCAAGTTCGACCATGTTTCGTGGGATTGAAACTATTTTAAAGGGACGTGACCCAAGAGATGCGGGGTTGTTAGCGATGCGAATCTGTGGGGTGTGTACAGGAACGCATTATCAAAGAAGTATCGAAGCGGTGGAACACGCTTTTGACGTGACGATTCCTAAAAATGCACGACTTGTGCGAAATCTGATGCAAGGGGCGTTGTACGTGCATGACCACGTGGTGCACTTTTATCATCTGCACGGACTTGATTGGGTAGATGTCACCAAAGCACTTGAAGCTGATCCAAAAGCGGCGGCACAAGAAGCGTTTAAGTGGTGTGATAGTCCCTTTGGGGCAGGGGAGAGTGAGTTGCAAGCGGTACAAGATAGACTAAAAAAGTTTGTAAGCGAAGGGCGACTTGGGATCTTTTCGAATGCGTATTGGGGCAATAAAAGTTATAAGCTCAGCAATGAGCAAAACCTCATCGCAACCGCGCACTACCTGCAAGCGCTTGATCTACAAAGAGATGCAGCAAAGATGATGGCGATATTTGGTGGGAAGCAACCACACCCCCAAAGCATTGTCGTAGGTGGCGTGAGCTGTGTGCAAGATATCAAAAACCCTTCAAGGTTAGCACTGTTTAAATCACTCTTGAAAAAATACAACAATTTCATCAAAAATGCATACTTAGCAGATGTAATGATGGCGGGAAGCGTGTATGTCGATGAAGCTCTTGACGGTACGGGAGCGGGACTTAAAAACTATATGAGTTACGGTGATTTTAAGCTTGACGATACCGGATTTTACGGCGCAAGCCAACTTTTCCCGCAAGGAATCGTACTTGATGGAGATCTGAGCAAGCTGCATCCGTTTGATCAAGAAAAGGTAGCAGAAGATGTAACGCACGCATGGTATGACGCTGATGGTGCACAGCATCCCTTTGACGGTACGGTCAATCCAAACTACACGGGACTTGAGAAAAAAAGTGACGGATATGCGTATCTCAAGACCGACCAAAAATACAGTTGGATCAAATCGCCGATGTATGATGATAAGCGTGTTGAAGTCGGGCCGCTTGCACGGATGATAGTAGGTGTAGCTGCAGGGGATGAGAGAATTACAAAGTATGTGACAAACTTTATGGACAAGCTTGGTAAAAAACTAGGACTTGGCAAACCTGCTCCTACAGCAGCACTCTTTTCAACGATAGGGCGAACGGCTGCTAGGGCTATTGAGACGGAGCTTATGGGTGATGTGATGGTTGAGTGGATCGATGAGTTAAGTGCAAACGTAGCAGCGGGTGATCTGAGTACATGGACGGATTTTGATTTTGATAAGGTAAGCCGTGATACCAAAGGCTACGGCCTTGCAGAAGCACCTCGCGGGGCACTTGGCCACTGGGTGAAGATCAAAGACGGCAAAATAGAAAACTATCAAGCCGTTGTTCCAAGTACATGGAACGCAGCTCCAAGAGATTATAAAGATAGGATGGGCGCGTATGAAGCGGCGCTTATAGGGACAAAAGTAGCCAATGTAGAGCAACCGCTAGAGATTTTGCGTACTATCCATAGTTTTGACCCGTGTATCGCGTGTGCCGTGCATATTATCGATACCAAAGGCAAAGAGCTTGGGAAGTTTAAAGTCGGCACGAACTGTTCAATATAAAGGGGTAGAGTATGGCTTATAAAAAAATACCGCGGATGACGGCTTTTATGCGGCTCAATCACTGGGTAGTTGCAATCTGTATGGTTGCAGCAGTGGTGACGGGGCTGTATATCGCGCATCCTTATTATCAAAGTTTTATTGCTCAAGATTCTGCCCAAACGTTTGTGATGGCGTGGAATCGACAGATTCACTTTGTAGCAGCGATCATCTTTGATGTTAGTAGCATTGTTATTGCGTATCTGTACTTTTTTTCTCGGTTTGAAAAGCCGTACAAAAAGTTGATACCCAATACAAAAAATATTAAAGAGTTTTGGGAAGTGTTTGTCAATCTCATAACCCTCAATCGCGTGAAAAAATTTGATTCAAGTCATGGTGATAGCTTTAATGCCGTGTTTTTCTTTTTCTTTCATATGTTGCTTGTCTGGATGCTTTTAACGGGGTTGCAACTGTATGTTCACGGACTTGCTACGGGGCACAGCTCTATCGGTGAGTGGTGGCCTGCAATGTTGCATCTGTTTACCGATTGGACGGTCTGGGC
>JBNJHJ010000067.1:0-8449 GCA_051748365.1 Campylobacterota bacterium | reverse complement strand
TTTGTATTTGATCGATTTTGCAAACTCATCATTTTGCCAGTATTTATCAATCGCTACTTTTGATGCGACAAATGCTAAGTTGTTTCCTCTAAATGTTCCGGTATGTTCCCCCGGTTTCCACTGATCAAGTTCAGGTTTAAATAAAAGCAGTGACATCGGAAGACCGCCACCGATTGATTTAGACATCGTGACCATATCGGGTTTGATCCCTGCATCTTCAAAAGAGAAAAACTCTCCGCTTCTACCGTTACCGACTTGAATATCATCGATAATGAGCAAAATTTCCCACTCTTTACAAAGCTCTGCTAACTCTTGCAGCCACTCTTTAGACGCTACATTGATACCGCCTTCACCTTGAATAGTCTCTACAATAACCGCCGCAGGCGTATCAACACCGCTACTGCTATCTTCTAAAAACTTTCTAAAGTAATCGATGGTGTTTACATCTTTGCCTAAAAATCCGTCAAAAGGCATAAATGTAGCGTTACATCTACTGATATAACTTTCATCTCTGTATTCATTATTTCCCGTAACCGCAAGTGCACCTTGGCTGAGCCCGTGGTATCCGTTTGTAAATGCTACAACGTTACTTCTTCCTTTTACAAGTCGTGCAAGCTTGAGTGCCGTTTCAACAACATTGGCTCCCGTAGGTCCTGTAAACTGCATCTTGTAATCAAGTCCACGCGGTTCTAAGATGTTGCTTACAAAACTTTCCATAAACTCTTTTTTAGCCGTAGTTGCCATATCAAGACCGTGGATGACGCCATCGTTTTTGATATACTCAATCATCGCTTCTGATATAGCATCGTTATTGTGACCATAGTTTAGTACGCCCGCTCCTGCAAAAAAGTCGATATACTCAACACCTTGTTCATCTGTTAATACTGCACCTTTACTCTTTGTAAAGATCGTTGGAAAACTTCTAATATATCCTCTTACTTCTGATTCACTATTTTCAAATACTCTCATGTAATTTCCTTTAAATTTTGTTTGATAAAATACTTTTTAAACAAAGTCCAAAAAGTCTGTTTAAGTTTTTGCTTTAAATTCTTGTCACTTCTTTTTAATAGGTATAATCTTTAATACCTCTTCCTCATGCCCTTCTTCAAAATCTTCTGCCGTTAAAAATGTTTGGTGTTCTATTGTGGCACCATACTGCTTAGCAATAGAATCAAACAGTTTGTTTGAGGGCACGTTTGAAGGTGATACCGTCGTGTGGATCGTGGCAATTTTATCTTCGTGCGTATCAATTAAAGTTTTGACTAACTTCTTTGCCAATCCTTTTCCGCGCATCGATGCATCAACACCTACTTGCCATATAAAAAGTGTATCGGGGCTCTGGGGCAAAAAATAACCGCTAATGAAACCGACAACGGAATTTTTTGATTTTACTACAAGTGAAGTTTTACTGAAGTGTTCACCGATTAAGTTATAGAGATATGACGAGTTCACATCCAAAACTTTTGTTTTTTTGACCAATCGATAGATAGCCAATCCATCCCTGATATCAGGGTGCTGAATAATATAACTGTCGTCTTCGATAGTTTGTCCTTTCATTTTTTGATATTTCATTGTAACAAAGCAATCTTAAGATAAGCTAAACAGATTTGACGCTGCCTCTTTCGCATTACCGATTGTAACAACCTATTGTTCTTGTTCAATAAACGTTTTGGCATCTTCACAAAGGTTTTGCCACATCGATTCAATCGCAATACACCCATCATATGATTCTAACGCTTTTTCATCCTCCTCTAGCTCGCTATACGTATTACCAAGCTCAAAATAAAGACGCGCTTTATCCTCACCACTGCTTGCATCTAATGCATCTTGCAACTGCTGTGCTAACTCTTGTGAACTCTCTAAATACCTAGCCCCCTGTAACTCAATCCATGGGGAATAGAGCTTTGTATCTAACTGCTCTTGCAGTGCAAGCATCCTCTTGATATAGATAGATTTTATCTGCGTATCTGCAACTGCTGCTATCAGATCACGATACAGTTGCAAAAGCATCGCATCTTTTTCATATTCTTGCTCTACACTTTCTACAGCTTCAATCATTCCCTCACTATGTTGCAATTGTTTATTGACTTCAAAAAGATCATAATAAAACTCTTCACACGCTTGTGCAGCTCCAAGAGCTATGACATCTTGCAAAATATCTTTTGCAATACCGTATTCATTTTGACGCATATTCACTTTTGCCAAGCGGCACAGCCACTGCGCTCTTTGAGTAGTATCGCCGCTGCTACTGTTTGCTTGTGCGATAGCTTTTGCCTCCTCAAACCTTGCTGCATTCATATAGCAATCAAACAGAGCTACATTATCAAATTTTTGTGCATCAATCTCATACTCATACTCCTGCAGCACAGAATCAAACGCTACGCAGTTTTGCTCTTGTAAAAGTTTTTGCAGATGCGCATCAAAAACCTTTTGCATAATCTCTTTTGCTTTCGTGAGATCTGCATCTGCTAATTCAGACAACAACGGATCCATCTCAAGCGCTTTTGCGTATTCGTTTTGATCATACAAAAGCTCAAGCTTTGCAACGACGGCTTTTTGGCCTACACTCTTGTCAAGCTGACCCTCTATTAAACTATCAAGCTGCTCTAACTGCTCCTGAGTTCCGACACCTTCTTGTTTTAGCAGCAGCATATCAAGTGCTTCATTGGCTTGCTCTTCATACAATCCATACGAATATTGACTCAGATACCGCTCATACGCTTCATACGCTTTTGCATACTCTTGCAGTTTTTCATACGTGGTAGCTATTTTGTACAGCACATCTTCATACCCGTCATCTTCAAGCTTGTTCATATTCTCTAAGAGATTTTGATAGATCTGCAATGCAACCTCAAGGTCACCCCCCTCTTGTGCCATCGCATCGGCGTACTCAAGCTTTTTTTCCCTTTTGTCTTCAAGATAGTTTGGATTATTATCCCAAATGGTTTTAATATAGCGTTTTGCATCAGCAGTATTTTTCTCATCAATATACAGCTGTGCAAGCGTATCGGCTGCTATTGTAGCAACCTCTAAATCTTTTGTACTGTAAAATATATCTAAAATCATATCAATACCGGCATCTTTATCACCACCGTCATAGATATACTCTCCGTAAGAGATCGCTCCCAAATCACCAAAATAACTCCCGCTGTGTTCTTTAATCAAACGTTCATAAAAATATTTCGCATCATCGCCAAAACCTGTTTTTGCGTAAGTCTTTGCCGTGATTAAAAGTACTTCGGTTAAAAATTCATCGGAGGAAAAGTTTCTAATAAACTGTTTTGATAGATTTACAATATCGTCAAAATGCTCTTCTGTTCCTAGTTTTGCCATACTTTTTATCTCATACCGGATAAAATCACTCATAAATATCGAGTCGGTATACTGCTGTTGCAACTGCCTTGCTATCTTTAACGCCTCTTCATAATCTTGGTTTTGGAAAGTCTCTTCAAGGCGCAGATACTGATCGATATCTCCCTTAGCAGACTTCGTAACAGGCAGGCTATTGATATCCACTGCACCTACGGCGGGCAAGGAATCAAAATCTCTTGGAATAGGAAAGTTCATTCCCTCCGTCTTTTGTACGGTGATAAAGGGAATATCTTTTTCATACGCAATAACTGTCCAGTTTTTTGAACTATTTTTGTCAAAATATTGTAACTGCTGCTGTTTATAAAAGGGTTTGGATGTTGCAAAGAGTTTTAGTTTATAATTTGATGTGATGTGCAGATCAAAATTCACTTTTGTTTTTTGAAAATCTAACTGAAACATGGGGTGTTTTACCTCATTTAACTGTTCATGATACCCGCGTGGTACACTACAGGTAATACGCTTTACATTCATGAATTCATCAATATCTTCTGTGCACGTAAATGCAAACTCTTGAGATTGTAAATTCAATATTGAGTAGTTTTGATTATCTGCCTTTGCACTTTTAACTGAAAGTTCAAACGCATAAAGTGGAAAGAATGTTATTGCAAAAATAAAAATTATTCGCATCAAAAAACCTCTCGCTACCCTCTCGGGCAGAGAGAGTAATCTTAATATCCGCTTACGTAAATAAGCTGTGTAATTATATCTAAAAGCGGCCCTACATACACTATGGCACTGAGCGTAAAAAGTGCACACACCCCAATCACGGTTTGCAGCGACCGACTAGCATTTTTAACATACACCGTCCCGTCGTTTTGTTCGGGGTCTTTTAAAAACATATAGACAATGAGCTTTAAGTAATAATACGCCGCAATTGCACTATTGAGCGCCATGATTACTGCAAGCACGAGATAGTGCGAATCAACCGCTGCACTAATGACATACATCTTGCCCCAAAAGAGACTAAATGGCGGCACCCCTGCTAGTGAAAGCATAAACAATGCCATAATAACAGCTCCTACAGGCTGGATCTTGATCATACCCGCAAATTTTTCAAACGGATGGTCATAGCGGTCATGGAATCTATTTGATTTGTGTCTTGAGATCCAAAGCATCGTAAATGCACCCATATTGGCAAACAAAAAGAGTGAAAAGTATAAAAACAGTGCACTATTAGCTTTTGTTGTGCCTATGACGATCGCTAGCATCAAAAACCCTGCGTGTGAGATTGAACTAAACGCAAGCATTCTTTTTACGTCTTTTTGCACTAGTGCGGTAATGTTTGCAATCACGAGCGTCAGTACCGCTAGAATCATCAGCGTATCATGTACCCACCAAACGCCACTATGGATCAAAAACTCAAACAAGCGAATTGCAACAACAAACCCTGCGACTTTGGGCATGATGGACATATAGCCCGCAAGCGGCGCAGAAGAGCCTTCGTACACGTCCGGTGTCCATGTGTGAAAGGGAACGATTGAGAGTTTAAATCCAAGTGCAGCGATCAAAAACACAGCTGCTGCTAAGATAAATGCAATCGGTTCAAACCCACGTTGCTCAAGAACGTTTGCGATCTGATGGATCTCAACGCTTCCTGTAAGACCATACAAAATAGCTGCCCCAAAAGCAAAAAACGAAGCCCCGAGTGCCCCCATTGTAAAGTACTTGATCGCTGCTTCAAATGAGCGCTCTCTATTGTGTAGAGCAATAAGCGTATACAGTGCTAACGATGATGTTTCAAGTCCAACAAAGATCATAATGAGATTATCACTAGCAACCATAAACTGCAGCCCAGCAACCATAAACAAGAACATTGCAAAGTATTCCGGATAGCGATACTCATGAAACTTGCTCTTACCTAACGCAAGGGGCAAGAAGATCATCGAACCTACAAGTATGATAACTTGCGAAATGATAGCCACCCCGTCAATAAGCATAATATCAAAAAATCCGGTGCTATTTACCTGCTGTCCCAATACCGCTCCAAGGTCAACAAGGAGTACAAGCATACCAAGCATTACGTAGATCGATTTATGCAAATCTCTCTTAATTAGATCAATACACAAAATAAGCAGTGCACCTACCGTTGCAATAAGCATCGGAGCTAGTGTGCTTAAATTAAGTGATTCAAGTGTTACGTTTATAGGCTCAATCATTACTCTGCCTCCTTACTTTGACTTACTACAATCACCTCTTTGGCACGCTCAATTGCCTTAATTGCACGCGGTGAATTATCATATATCTCATCAAGCGCTTGTACTCTTTCATCCATATGTGCAATCAACTGCTTTACGCTTGTATCAATTGGTCCTAAAACAGGTTTTGGATAGACCCCTAGCCAGATCACTACAGCTACAAGCGGTACAAGTGCCGTCATCTCTTTTGCATTAAGATCAAGTAGCTTTTTATTTTCCTCTTTAGTAACGGGTCCAAAAAAGGTCTTTTTATACAAAGTCAACATATAAATAGCCCCTAAAATGATCGTCGTTCCCGCAATCAAAGTAATTGTATGACTTACATTATAAAAACCAAGTAGTGATAAAAACTCCCCGACAAAACCGATTGTTAGCGGCAAGCCTACAGATGCCATCAGCATAATTCCAAAAATCGCTGCATATTTTGGCATCACACTAGCAAGTCCACCAAACTCATCCATCATCTTTGTATGTTTTCTATCATAGATCATCCCGACAAGCATAAAAAGTGCACCGCTGACAATACCGTGAGAGATCATCAAAAATATCGACCCTCCCACACCCATAGCGTTCATCGAAAAGATACCCAGCATTATTACACCCATGTGTGAAACCGATGAGTAAGCAATCACTTGTTTAATATCTTTTTGCGCAAAGGCTATCATTGCGGTATACACGATCATTATAAGCGATAGTATCGCAATAGGGATAAGGAAATATACACTTGCTGCAGGAAACATCGGAAGCGAAAATCGCACAAAACCATAAGTACCCATCTTTAACAATACCGCTGCAAGCAAAACCGAACCGATCGTCGGTGCTTGACCGTGTGCATAGGGCAACCACGTATGAAATGGAAACATCGGGACCTTAATAGCAAACCCTATAAAAAATGCTGCAAAGAGCCATAATTGGTACTCAAACGGTAACACAAGGTTGTGCCAATCTGTTATTGCAAAGCTCCATGTTCCTGAGGCTTGGTAATAAAAATACCCCATTGCAAGCATGCCCACAAGCATTATCAACGACCCTGCAAAGGTATAGAGGAAAAACTTGATCGATGCGTACACGCGTAGCGGTCCACCCCACGCCCCGATGATGTAAAGCATCGGTACAAGAGAAAGCTCCCAAAAAACGTAGAACAAAATAGCATCAAGTGCCACAAACACACCAATCATCGTCATCTCTAAGAAAAGAATCGATAATACAAGGTTTTTAACATTTTCTTTTATCGTCAACGACATCAATGCAATAAGCGTCATAAATGTTGAAAGCACGATTAAAAACAGAGATATCCCATCAACTCCTACATAGTAGTTTATACCAAATGTTTCCATGATCGGAAACATCTGAACAAACTGCAACCCCGGCTGCGTCGTATCAAAACTCAACCACAACCATAACGATAATACAAAAACCATCCCCGCAACGGCGATAGCATATGTTTTTGCACTATTTTTATCAACTAAAAATCCAAGTATCCCGGCCACTGCAGGCAAGAATATTAAAACACTTAAAATATGATCCATACTTTTTACTCCTTACCCTATAGTGTGCTGTAAATAACTGCAGCAACAAGCAATGCCGCAACACCGGCTGCCATCAGTCGTAACATTTTTGAAAGATTACCCGTTTGCAATCCTCTCGCACTTTCTCCTGCACCGTAGATCGTATTTGCAATACCGTCAACCGTTGCATCGACAATCTTCATATCTATCTTCCACGCAAATTCACTGAGCTTTGCAAACGGCTTTGTCAAATACTTTTCATAGATAACAGGTATATAGTACTGATTAATCAACACTTGATAGAGCGGATTTTTTGTATTTGTCGGTTTTGGCTCATTTCTATATTTTAAAACCGCAACCGCAATTCCACCGATCGCCACTGCTAGTGTAAGAGCGATTAAAATCGGTACCATATGGTGCGTTGCATCACTAAAGATATACTCAGGCAGCATCGATGTCGTATAGCCTTCAAACCATCCTGCAAACCAACCAAAAACTATTGCAAGAACAGCTAACGGTGCCATTGAGTAAATCACGAATTTAGGCATCTCATGCGGATGCGCGCCCCAACTTGTATGATTATCTTTTCCAAAAAACACATACATAATCAATCTAAAGCTATAAAAAGCGGTTAAACCTGCCGTTATCCAAAGCACACTCCAGAGGATATAACTGTTTTCATTAAATGCTACTTCTAAAATCTTATCTTTACTAAAGAACCCTGCAAGCGGCCAAATTCCTGCAAGTGCAACCGAAGCGATAATCATCAAGATCGCCGTTGGTTTCATCACTTTATAAAGCGCACCCATCTTTTTGATATCAAGCTCATCATTCATTGCATGCATAACATTCCCTGCACCTAAAAATAGCAACGCTTTGAAAAATGCGTGAGCAGCTAAGTGAAAAAGTGCTATCCAGTATGCTCCAAGACCCGCAGCTACAAACATATAGCCTAGTTGTGAAAGGGTAGAGTAAGCGATAATTCTTTTTAAATCTCTATTTACCAAAGCCATCGACGCAGCAAACATCGCAACAAATGCACCCACTACAGCGATCATATACCCAACATCGGGGATCGCTTCATAGATAGGAAATGCTCGAATCACAAGATAAACCCCTGCCGTTACCATCGTAGCTGCGTGAATAAGTGCCGAAACGGGCGTTGGACCCTCCATTGCATCTGCAAGCCACGTATGCAACGGAAATTGTGCTGATTTCCCCATTGCACCGATAAATAAAAAGATACCGATCCAGTAGATAATATGCGTATCCAGTCCACCTACTGATGCAAACACCTCTTTGTACTGCAAACTTCCCGTTGACCAAAAGATCAAGAAAAGCCCGATAAGCAATCCAAGGTCTGCGATTCTATTG
>JBNJHJ010000066.1:0-8560 GCA_051748365.1 Campylobacterota bacterium | reverse complement strand
CTCAATAGTGTGGATATACATTATTCCCATGAAACAGGTGCGATCTCTCCCAACCCAAACGTGCAGGGAAGGCTTATTAGTAAAGGTGCAAACGGCATTTTAGAAACCGACGTCACCCACAGTGAAGCCGGCGGTGATGATATCATGCTTGAGATAGGGGTAGGGGAGTTAAACCATTTTAAACTTTACGGTGGATCGGAGATTGAGCCCCAAACACGCAACTACAATAGTGCAATCGTTTCAACGATTCAGCCAAGCAATCCAAACATCGGCACACTTTGGTACAACAGTGATGATAATAATATGACAATATATGATGGCACTTCGTGGCAGCCGCTGAGTCAATAAGGAGAAGATAATGGCAAAAAAAGTTGTTCTATTTACCGCACCGGGATGCAGCTGGTGCACTACGGCAAAAAACTATTTTAAGCAAGAAAATATTAAGTTTAAGACAATCGATATCAGTAAAGATACCCAAGCAGCGCGCGATTGTGAGCGGCATGGATGCAAAGGAGTTCCCGTTGTTTTAGTCGGGTCTCGCTGGATTTGCGGGTTTGATAAAGCCAAGATTGAAAAAGCTCTACACATATAAGACTTAAGTCTCACAAAAGTAATATTTTTGTAACTTTTCTCACATAAAATTGCCTTAAAAAAAGGCGTTTTATGTTGGATCCTAAAAGTTTAAGCACCAAAGTTCACATCCCCCTTATTGCGATTTTCATCCTCGGACTAGGGGTTATTGTTTTAGTAACATACAAAGGTGTGTTGGAAGTAGAGCGTGGAGTGTATGAAAATGAACTCAAGCCGGTGGTAAGCTACCTACACCGAAGTATCAATGCCAAAAAAGATAGCGGTGTGAGTAATGCGTTGTTGATGGCGCAAAATAGAGCACTTGTTGAAAATATTATGATGGGCGAGGATAAAAAATCTCAAGAGATCTTGCAAAACAGTGCACAATCAATACTTGATAATACCCATGCAACAAGTTTTAAACTGCACTATTTTCCACAAGAAAGTGTCAAAAAAGATGCTCCCTATTATAAAACGGTTGCCGATGCTACAACCTACGCAACGATGTTGTATGAAAAAGAGCGTTTACAGCTAAAAGGGTATGCACCGCTAAAGGGGATCTTTGGCAATGTATTGGGCGTAATTGCCGTTTCACAAGATTTTGAAGAGATCGTGCGCGATCTACAGGAAAACTTAGCAGCTGAGGTTGCGGTTTTAGTAGATGGTAAACTAGTGTCGCAAAATAGCGAAGCGGCATTTTTAGAAGAGATCGCGGGGGTAGAGATTGATGCTGCTTTAGGGTTTGCTACAACAAAAAATTATCTTGTTACATCTGTAGACTTGCAGGGACACGCACAAAGCGATAATGCAAAGATCCTTGTAGCTAAACCGCTTCTTGAAGCAAAAAAAAGCGTTGATGAGTTTGTCTCGATCTCGGTGTATCAGCTTTTAGTCGTGACCATAATCGATATTTTGGTTTTGCTGCTTTTGATCTTTATCATCAATAAAGTGGTCAAAAACCCGCTTACGGTGTTTGAAGTGTTGGAGAAGTCTCAAGGTGACTTGACCAAAAGATTGCCCGTCAAAAGCAGTGACGAGGTAGGAATTGCTAGCAAAAGGGTCAATACGTTTATCCAAAAGGTGCAAGATATCGTCAACAGTGCAAAATCCTCTTTACAGATCACTACCTCTACGGTTGCTTCGGTACAGGAGAGTGCACACTCCATCTCAAAACGGGTAGATGAAAGTTCACACAATGTAAAAACACTTGTTCAAAGATCGCAAAATGCGCAAGAGTTGATAGAAAAAACAAAGCAAATTTCTGATACAACGATGCAAAAGGTGCAGTATACGCATAAAGATTTAACACAAACACAGCAAAATCTTCAAAAGTTGGTTGCGGGAGTGGAGCGAAATACGCAGATGGAGCTTGATGTGGCACAGCGGCTTAACGGCTTGAACGATGAAGCGCAAAAGGTAAAAGACGTGTTGCAGATGATTCAAGATATAGCCGATCAAACCAATCTTCTTTCACTCAATGCAGCCATTGAAGCAGCGCGTGCAGGAGAGCATGGAAGAGGGTTTGCCGTTGTTGCCGATGAGGTGCGTAAACTCGCCGATAAAACACAAAAATCACTCACTGAGATCGATGCGACCATAAGCGTCATCGTGCAATCGATTGTAGAGGCAAGTGCGCATATGAATGAAAATGCCGCAGAAGGGCAGAAACTGCTTGAATACTCAACCAATGCAGGGCAGATGATGCAAAACTCAATCATAAATATGGACAGTGCAAGCGGTTTTATTGAGCAAACGGTGGATAATTCCGTGGCGGTTTCGGATGAGGTGCGTGATATTTTAGATAAAATATACTCTCTTGAAAAACTTGAACAATCAAATGCGCTGAGTGCAAAACAGATGCAAGAAGCGATAGAAGATTTGACCCATACTGTTGGACAGTTGCATACAAAATTAGAAGGATTTATCTCTTGAAAATATTTTTATACTCACTCATAGCTCTTTTACTCTTTAGCGGATGTACGCCAAAACAAAGCTTTGAATTTTCTCGCGGGGAGTTTGAACCTGCACCTTGGAGTGCGCTAGAGGTTTCTCAAAAAGATTTTGACCTTTTTTTGCAAAGTTTTAAAAAAAGTTGCGACAAAACCGCGCTTATGCAAAGGTATTGCGATGTGGCGAGTTTGGAAGAGTTTAAAAAGGTGTTTGTGCCGATGAAGGTTGCAAGCAACGGTTTTATGACGGGGTATTATGAACCGCTTTTGCATGGAAGTCGCGAAAAAAATGATCGATACAGATATCCCATCTACGCTAAACCAAAGGATATGTATATTATTGATTTGAGCAGCGTGTACGATGAACTGGGCAACTATCGATTGCGTGGACGGATTGTGGATAACAAGATCGTACCCTATTTTAACCGCAGCCAAATTATGCAAAACGGAGTTGATGCAGAGGTGATTTGTTATGTTGATAGTGAAGTCGATAAATTTTTCTTACAGATTCAGGGTTCGGGTAAAGTGCAACTTGATAGCGGTGAAACTATCAATGTCGGATATGCTGATCAAAACGGGCATCGTTACTATGCCATCGGGCGGTATATGTATGAGATGGGTTACTTGCAAGAGGTGAGTATGCAAACCATTCGCAAATTTTTAGAAGAAAATCCTCATAAAATGGATGAGATACTCAACCAAAATCAAAGTTATGTGTTTTTCCGTGAGAGTAAGCGGGGGGCAACGGGTGCTTTGGGGGTAGAGTTGACACCCTATGCCAGCATCGCCGTTGATAGAAACTATGTGCCTCTTGGATTTGGCACCTATATAAAAAGCCAACACGAGGCGATACAACCTTTAGCAGTGGCACAAGATGTCGGCGGTGCGATAAACGGTGAGGGCAGGGTTGATTACTTTTTTGGCAGCGGCAAAGAAGCTGCGCAGTTAGCAGGGCAGATGAAAGAGGAGATAGAAGTTTATCTGTTACTGCCGCGGGAGCTTTTGAACGAGTAATATTTTGTGTATAATATAAATAAAAAAAGAGATTGTGTATGCAAAAAGAGTGTTTTGAAAGATCGCAAAAATGGGCAGAAATAATTAAAGAACAGCTACAGCAAAGTTTGTACAAGCATGTCAAGTTTGATGTGAAAATTTCTATAGCACTTGTAAGTGTAGAAAGAGAGATAGAATCACTCAGTGCATCTATCCGCAATAGCGATACGGCTCTTAAGCTTGATTCATGCCACCATATGGTGTTTTATCATTATACCGATATTGATGAGAGCCATTTTGCTATCAAAAATCTTTATAAAAAACTTGACGCACAAAAGCTTCATCCCAAAATAGTTTGCACGGAGATTAAAGCCACCGATAGATATCCCGAAAAACTTTTTGCAAGATTGTGTGCTATAAGCTGTGAAGTGGAGAAGCAAGATGAAAAGTTTTTGAGTTTGAACAAACTAGAGGAGGGGATGGATATTTACGATGTCGATCTTGATGATTTCTAAAATTTGATGTTCAAATAACATCAAAAGCCTTAAAAGGTGTTACTGTTACATCTATATGTGTTATAATTGCAAAAAATTACAACAGATAAATCGATGAAGGCAAATAATGATAACTTTTTCACAGATGCTATTAAAACTGCAAGAGTTTTGGGCTAATGAGGGGTGTAATATCGTACAACCTTACGATATGCCCGCAGGTGCGGGGACGTTTCATCCTGCAACACTGCTTCGAAGCCTTGATTCTACACCGTGGTCTACGGCATATGTCGCTCCTAGCAGGCGCCCCACAGACGGTCGCTACGGTGAAAATCCCAACCGATTAGGTGCATACTATCAGTTTCAAGTGCTTATCAAACCAAGCCCTGATAATATTCAAAATCTTTATCTCAAAAGTTTGGAGTATCTAGGCTTGAATTTAAAAGACCATGATATACGCTTTGTTGAAGACAATTGGGAAAGTCCTACTTTAGGTGCGTGGGGGCTTGGCTGGGAAGTTTGGCTAAACGGTATGGAGATAACGCAGTTTACCTATTTCCAACAAGTCGGCGGTATCTCTTGTGACCCCGTTGCCGTGGAGCTTACCTACGGTACCGAACGGCTTGCGATGTATCTACAAGGCGTTGAATCGGTGTATGATATCGTTTGGAGCGAGGGCACAACGTACGCTGATGTACACAAAGAAAGCGAGTATCAATTTAGCAAATATAACTTTGAAATTGCCGATACAAAGATGCTTTTTACGCACTTTGATGATGCGCGGGCTGAGTGTAATCGTGCCTTAGAGGCGGGCTTGCCGCTGCCTGCGTATGATCAATGCATGATCGCATCGCATCTTTTTAACACCCTTGATGCTAGAAAAGCTATCTCGGTGACGCAAAGACAGGATTTTATCCTCCAAATTCGTGAACTTGCTAAAGGGTGCGCGACACTGTATAAAGAACAAGAGGCAGATAGACTCAAAAGGGTCAAAGCGTGAAGCTAGCACAAATTTATGAGCAGCTAGATCGTATATCGCCTTTTGAGTTGCAAGAGAGTTGGGATAACTCAGGGCTTTTGGTAGGCAGCGGTGATATGGAGGTAGAAAATGTCGTGTTAACGCTGGATGTGACAAAGCAGTTGAGCCAAGAACATCCTCCAAACACTCTTTTTATAGCCCATCATCCCTTGATTTTCGGTAAGCTTAAAGCACTGGATTTTAGTTGCTATCCCGCTAATGTGATCCAATCGCTTATTCAAAAAAACCAAAGTATGATCGCGATGCACACCAATGTGGATAAAACGCATCTTAATAGATACGTTTTTGAAAAGGTGTTGGGATTTGAAGTTGCAAGTGAAGATGATTTTATGCTTAGAGCAAAAGTTACTATGAAAAAAGAGGTGTTATATCGCCGTCTTAGTCAAAAATTACAACTTAAAAACTTTCGTGTAGTCAATGAAAAAGAGCATATTGATACTATCGCTTTGACAACCGGTAGCGGGAGTTCGATGATGGATATGTGCGGGTGTGATTGTTTTTTAACCGGCGATATGAAATACCATGAAGCGATCAAAGCACAGCAGCAGGATTTGATGGTTGTGGATATCAACCATTTTGAAAGTGAACTCTTTTTTGCCGACGCACTTTTTGATGAGTTGAAAAAAATCGATATTTCGGTTATAATTTCAAATTCTAAAAACCCTTTCACAAATGTGACGATGTAGAGTTAAAGCAAGCAAACCATAGGAGAAAACGTTGAATAAACACTTAGAGCAGATTATACAGCTAGCAGACAAAGACAAAGAGATACAAAGCTTTGAGCCTCAGATCAAAAAAGCAAAACAAAATCTAACGATGATCGAGGATCAAGAGCAAGATATTATTAATGAAATTTCAGCGATTGAATCGGATATTTCAGAAGCAAAGATCAAGATGGATCAGTATGATCTGCAGATCGGTGAGCTTAATGATAATCTTGAAAGCAGCAAAAAAAAGGGTAATGAAGCAAAAAACGAGAGAGAAGTTAAAGCTGCAGCACTTGAAGAGGAGATAGCAAAAGAAAAGATCACTTTTGCAAATGAAGAGATCGAGAGATTGCAAAGAGTTGTTGATACAAAAACAAAGCTCAAAGCCGAAGCGGTACAAAAACTTGAAGAGTTAAAAGCAGAACTTGACGAAACAAAACAAGAGGTTAATGAAACGCTAGTGCAGATAGATGCAAAGCGCGGTGAAATCTATGCACAAAAGCAAGAACTTGTTGCAAAGATGGAGCAAAAAGTCTTAGCGTTTTATGAAAAGATTTATCGCTGGGCAGGTGTGAGCGCGGTAAGTGCTGTAAAAAACCAAGCATGTTATGGCTGCTACATGAAGATCAATGATAGAACGTATGCTGATATCATCAAATCAGAAGAGATCGTTACGTGCCCGCATTGTGGACGTATTTTATATTTAGAAGATAGCGGTGAAGAGTAAGCTATTTTATCTTTTTTACCTCTTTGTCGGGATTGTGCTGTACATTGCAGCGCTCCCGATACTTTTGCTTCTTAGTCTTAAGCAAAAATACAAACAATCGATTCCCGCAAGATTTTTTTTACGAAATAATCCGCCACTTGAAAAAAGCAGTGTATGGTTTCATGCGTGTAGTTTAGGTGAAGTTGCTTCATTGAAGCCTTTGCTTGAGAGTTTTGATGATGTAGCAGTAACCACTACAACGCAAACAGGATTTGCACAAGCGCAAAAGATGACGCCAAATAGCCGCTACTTGCCTTTTGAGATACTGCTTGCATTTTGGATGCCAAAGAGTAAAGTGCTTGTGGTGCTTGAAGCGGAATTGTGGTATCTTTTGTTTGTCAATGCAAAAAAAAGAGGGATGAAAACGATGCTGCTGAGTGCAAGAATCAGCGATAGAAGCTACAAGAGCTACATGAAGATGCGGTTTTTATACAGACGGGTTTTAGAAAATATCGATATCATCTATGCCCAAAGCGATAAAGACAGGTTGCGGCTGCTAGAACTCGGTGCGACAAATGTCGAGGTTGCGGGTAATATAAAATTTGCAAATACGCCGCAGGTGACCCATCGCTATGCAAAACCCAAGGGAGTGCTGCTAATTACTGCTGCTAGTACGCATGAGGGTGAAGAGGAGATGGTGCTAAAAGCGTTTAAAAAAGCAAATCTGCACAATGCAAAATTGCTGCTAGTGCCAAGGCATCCTGAGCGTTTTGAAGCTGTAGCACAGCTGCTAGAATCAAAAAGCGCAAACAAAACATTTCACCGTTTTTCACAGCAAAGAGATTTTCATAGCGATATCGTGCTTGTGGATATGATGGGAGAGTTGAATAATCTCTATGCCATTACCGATGTGACGATACTGTGTGGGTCTTTTGCAAAAATCGGTGGGCATAATCCCATAGAACCGGCGTACTTTAGTAATAAAATCATCAGTGGAGAGCATTTTTTCAACCAACAAGCGACTTACAAACATATTCAAAATATCTGCATTACACAGGATTTGACAAAAAGTTTACAGCAGCATGAGAAGATAGAAAAAGCAGTAATAGATACTCAAAAATTTGACCTACAAAGGGTTAAAAAAAGGATAGAAGATGCAAGCATATAAATTGTTGGCAAAACAAGAGGGAATTTCAAACAATAAAGCAAAAAAGCTCATTGATGATGGCTTAGTCAGTGTTAATAATGAAAAACTTGAGATAGCCCGCGCCGAAGTGGGGCAAAAAACGATCTTTAGCGTAAAAAAACTAGAAAGCCCCAAGGTACTTTTTGAAGATGATAATTTGATCGCTTTGAACAAGCCGCCCTTTATTAATAGTGAAGATATCAAGATAGAAGGTGCAACGCTGATTCACCGATTAGACAAAGAGACATCGGGGATCTTGCTTTTTAGCAAAAATGAAGAGTTCCGTCAAAAGTGCATCGCTGAATTTAAAGCCCAAAAGGTTGTCAAAAGATATACCGCGTGGGTTGAGGGGATGGTTGCAGAGGAAGTGACCATAGATAAAGCGATCAAGACGATCAAAAAAGGTGCTGCATACAGTAAGATCGATAGAAACGGCAAAAGTGCAAAATCTATCATCAAACCCCTTGAGGTACACGGTAAAAAATCAAAGGTCGAGGTAGAAATTACAACAGGCAGAACGCACCAAATACGGGTGCATCTACGCAGTATCAACCATCCAATCGTGGGTGATAAGCAGTACGGTTCACGGGTAAAATCAAGTAGAATTTTGCTGCATGCGGGATATATACGACTGCTTGATTATGAGCTGCATTGCAAAGAGCCAAAAGAGTTTAAGAGTTTTGGGTGAGATTTGATACAATAAGCATTACTTATCAAAACAACTAAAGGATTCTTATGAAAATAGTATTTATCGCGCTCATTACGGCTTGTGCACTCTTTGGGGGGTTTGATATCGATCATGTATCGGTGTACCACGACACTAACGGCAAAGAGTACACAATCAAAAGACAATCGATCGCGCCGTGCAAAGAGTACAAAACTGCTCCCGATGATGTTTGGAAGCTTGGCAATGTAAGCG
>JBNJHJ010000065.1:0-8605 GCA_051748365.1 Campylobacterota bacterium | reverse complement strand
ATCATTTGATCGATCAGTTTGATGTTTGATGAAAGATACTCAGCGATCGGTTCTTTATCAAGTTTGACCGTACATGCAGCTGCACTTCGCTCGGCACTTGCATCACTGAGTTCAAACGCTTGCTCACATTTTAAGTGCTCTAACCCTTCTATCTCGATGATTTTTCCTGCAAAAATGTTTTTCTTATTCTTTTTCTCAACCGTTAGCATCCCGTCTTTGATCGCTTGATACGGAATTGCGTTAACTAAATCTCTTAGTGTAATTCCCGGTTGCATCTCCCCTTTAAACTTCACTTTTACCGATTGCGGCATGTTTAGAGGCATTGATCCCGTAACACCTGCAAATGCAACAAGTCCACTTCCTGCAGGAAATGAGATACCGATTGGAAATCTTGTATGCGAATCCGCACCCGTTCCTACCGTATCAGGCAGACACATTCTATTGAGCCATGAGTGAATAACTCCGTCATTTGGACGAAGGATCACACCGCTTCTTTGCGTCCAAAACTTCGGTAGTGTTTGTTGAAACACGATATCACTTGCTTTTGGATACGCTGCAGTGTGACAAAAAGATTGCAGTACAAAATCTGCCCCAAAGCTAAGTGCGGCTAACTCTTTGATCTCATCTCTTGTCATCGGTCCTGTTGTATCTTGGCTTCCTACTGTTGTTGTTAATGGCTCACAATACGTCCCCGGTCTAATTCCCTCTACACCGCACGCTTTTCCTACCATCTTTTGTGCAAGGGTATATCCTGCGTTGCTATCAGCGGGTTGCTCGGGCTTTGCAAAGATATCTTCTTCTGTGCTCATACCAAGTGCTTCTCTAGCTTTTGTAGTCAGGTTTCTACCAATGATCAAAGGGATTCTTCCCCCTGCTCGCACCTCATCAGCTAGTGTATTTGGCTCAAGTTTAAACTCGCTTACGACTTTACCCTCTTTTTCAATCTTTCCTTCGTAAGGCTTGATCGTAATCACATCACCCATCTCAAGATTATCAACATCCACTTGAATCGGCAGTGCCCCGCTATCTTCTGAAGTATTAAAAAAGATCGGTGCGATTGTCGAACCAAGCACTACGCCGCCTGTTTTTTTGTTTGGAACACCCGGAATCGCTCTACCCATGTGCCACTGCACAGAGTTAATCCCTGATTTTCTAGAACTTCCCGTTCCCACAACATCACCGACGTAGGCTACAGGATGCCCCTTTTCTTTGAGTTTTGTAATCATCTCAATAGGATTATCCATCTTTGATTGCAGCATTGAGTTTGCATGAAGAGGGATATCACTTCTTGTAAAAGCTTCACTAGCAGGGCTGAGATCATCGGTGTTTGTTTCACCCGGAACTTTAAATACCGTCACGGTAATCTCTTTTTCAAGCTCGGGCTTACCTGTAAACCATTTTGCATTTGCCCACGACTCAATCACACTTTTTGCATGCTCGTTACCCGCATCCATCAAATCTTTGACATCGTTGAAACTATCATACACAAGCAGTGTATTTTCAAGTTCATGTGCCGCGTCAGCTGCAACTTCTTCTACTTTGAGCGCATTGACAAGCGGATCGACGTTATATCCTCCTAGCATCGTTCCAAGAATTTTGATCGCTTCTTTTTTATCTATAAGCGAACATGTTGTTTTATCTTGAATAATATCGTTTAAAAATGCTGCTTTGACCTGTGCTGCGTCATCAACACCCGGACTGATATGGTTTTTGAAAAGTTCAAGCAGATACTCACCGTCACTAAGATTGTCTTGTTGCATTAACCCAACAAGCTGCGTTGTCTGCTCTTGAGTCAAAGGAAGCGGCGGCACTCCTAGCTTCTGTCTTTGCTCTGTGTGCTGTTTATACTCTGTTACTAAACTCATCATATTCCTTTATAGTTGAAATTTATATTTTTAACATTGTAGCAAATAAAGAGGCTTAAAATATATAATGTAACTTTATGAAACATATATTTATCTGCACATGTATCAAATAGTTACATATAAACTTTACGCCCCCTGTAATGCACTATTTTATCCTATTTATCTGCTGTATTTATAGTAATCAAAAAAATTTTGTGGAGGTTTATCTGTTTGGAATATGGAGTTTTCAGCAAGAGGAGAGTCTTGCTGAAAATAAAATTATACTGCTGCTTTTGCTGCTTCTAACGCTTCATCGTAATCAGGCTCTGCAGTGATTTCAGGAACAAGCTGCTTGTAAGTAACTTTCCCCTCTTTGTTTACAACAAAGATAGCTCTACAAGTTACACCTGCAAGTGGACCCTCAGCTACTAATACGCCGTAAGCGTTTGCGAAATCTTTGTTTCTAAAGTCACTTGCAACTACTAGATTGTCAATCCCCTCAGCTGAACAAAATCTGCTTGCTGCAAATGGAAGGTCCATAGAAACAACCGTAGTTGCTACACCGTCAATTGATGCTGCTTTTTCATTGAACTTTCTCGTTTCTGCTGCACATACTGGAGTATCTAGTGAAGGAACTACTACAATAAGTTGTGCTTTATCACATGATCCACCTACGGTGTGATCTGCCAAACCATCGCTATTTACTACCGTAACCGCCGGAGCTGCGTCACCTACGTTTACTTCATTTCCTGCTAATGCTACTTCATTACCTTTAAGTGTTACTGTTGCCATTTATATCCCTTTTTTTTAGTTTTTCTTCATGAACAATCTCATTGTATTGTATTTAAGATAAAATTACTCTTAAATACCTTCATATTTTGAAATAATCTCTTTTGCGTTACCAAAATCAACAATTTTTCCCTCTTCAAGAAGGTACACTTTATCTACCTTCTCAACCGTTGTCAGCCTGTGTGCGATGACGATAACTGTTTTATCGCTGAGGTAGCGCTCAAGCATCTCATACAACCTGCTTTCTGTGTGAATATCAAGTGCAGAAGTCGACTCATCTAGGATGATAATCTTTGCTTGGCTAACCACCATCCGTGCAATAGCAACTCTTTGTCTTTGACCGCCGCTTAATTTTACTCCATCATGCCCTACAGGCGTATGCAGCCCGTCTTCAAGATCTGCCACCACCTGCTGCAGTTGCGCTATCTTGAGCGCTTGGTGTAACAACTCTTGCGAACACTGCTTGCCAAGGGTGATGTTAAAAAGCAGCGTATCATTAAAAAGCTTTGGATTTTGCAGTACCATATGTACGTTTGCCCGCACCGTTTCATACCCGATGTCATGAATATCGATACCGTTATAAAAAACCGTATCTTTTTTTGTAGGATACAAGCCTACCAACACACTCGCAAGCGTCGTTTTTCCGCTGCCGCTGCCGCCTATTATTCCCACTTTTTGTTTTTGATCAACTTTTAAATCGATATCATCTAAACTCTTTTTGCCTCGGATATAGCTAAAATCAAGCCCCTTTGTTTCAATGCTCACACCCTCTTTATCTTCAAAAGGGTTTACCTTTGTTTCATAGTGCGGCTCTTTTTCCATCGCAAAAAGATCGTTGACCCGCTCACACGCTGCTTTTGCATTGTGAAAGGCATACTGAATCGACAAAATGTTGTGAATAGGCGGCATCATAAACCACAGATACCCAAAAATAGCAAGCATCAATCCCACACTTAGATCCGAATACGCCACGGCAAGGATACTAACGGCTCGAAAAAGCTCATACCCGCTTAAAAACAGCAGCTGAGAAAACCGCTCGGCAAGATCGCTTTTGTAGCCAAAATTGATAGCGGTGGTTTTGATCTCTTTGGCATGTTCATCCACGGTTTTGAAAAAAAACTTCTCTTTGTTGGTCGCTTTAATTTGCGTAAAAAGCTCTAGTGTTTCACTGAGGCTTGCTTGAAACACTTCAGTTGCTTTGTTTTCCTTGGCTTTGAGTTTTGATACATTTGCCGCAAGCCGCCTTGTAAAGTATATAACGGCGGGATTGAGCACCATGATAAAAAGCGCTAACTGCCAGTGGATCCAAAGCAATACGATCCCGATACCGATAATGGTCAAGATAGAGATGATAAATTTGCTCACACTTGAGCTAATAAAATCATCGATCGTATCGATATCTACCACAAGTTTTGAAACAAGCCCACCGCTTTTTGTGAGTTCATACTCTTTTATAGAAACATTTTTAAGATGATTGAGTGCTTGAAGGCGGAGTTTGTATGTAATATCTTTGGAGATAACGGTAAACAGCTTCGTTTGTAAGGAGTTGAGCAAAAAGGTAAGCCCCCGTAAAAATACCGCTAAAAAAAGGACGATAAACACATACCCTACTATCTGCACATCAACAAATTTATCGATAAAAGGCGTCAGCCATCCCTGTTTTTCTAAAAGCACCTCATCCACAAGCACCGGAACAAGCAACGGGATGGGCACGCTGACAAAAACGGCAAAAACCGCAATGATATTGCCTAAAATAAGCGGTTTTTTATACTCTTTTAATCCTAACAGTATCTTTTTAAGTTCACATTTCAAAAAAAATTCCGTTATATTTTTTCTAAAAGAAGCGTCAAGTCTTTTTTATCAACGATGATGTTGGCTTCTTCTTTCAAAACCGGTTTTGCGCAAAAAGCCACTCTAGTATCGGCATGGGTAAACATGCTTTTGTCATTTGCCCCATCGCCTACGACTAGAGTATCTTTTTTATCTATGCCTAGCAGGTTTTGTAGTCTAAGAAGCATATCGCCTTTGCTAAAGTCAAACATCATATCTCCTCCCACTTGCCCCGTAAGAAGCCCGTCTTTGCTATGGAGTATGTTTGAAAAATCGCTATCAAAGCCTAAGATATCTTTTGCGTAACTTGTAGCGTTTCTAAAACCGCCGCTAAAGCATACGACGATATAGCCTTTTTCTTTAAGCGCTTCTATGGTCTCTTTAGCGCCGCTCATATAGGGCAAATTTTGGCACACGTTATCCACGACGCTTACTTTTAACCCCTTTAAAAACTTCACCCGCTCTTGCAAGCTTTCAAAAAAATCGATCCGCCCCTGCATCGCTAGTTCTGTTATCTTTGCAACATCGTTTTCAAAGCCAAGCTCTTTTGCCAAAAAGTCGATCGTTTCGCCATCCATCAGTGTAGAATCAAAATCAAATACCGCTAATTTTTTCATTGTAATAAATCCTAAATCTTTTTGATATTTTAGCGAAATTGAGGTTATAGTGTTGTTAAATGGATTTTATGTTACCCTTTCACATAAAAGTGCACTGCAATACTCACTCAAAAAGGATACAACATAACAAAAGATCACAAATTGCAAGGGATGATTCTCGCTGCTCTTGGCGTATTTGTCATCAGCTTTGACGCGCTTTTGGTACGGCTTGCCAATGTCGATGCATCTACAGTAACCTTTTATCGCGGGCTTTTTATGGGGCTAAGTATGCTGTTTGTGTGGCTGAAGCTTTCCAAACGCCCGCTAAGTCGCGTGAAAAAAGGTGAGAAAAAAGTCTTTGGCTTTATCGTACTGCTTTCGGCACTGAGCACTTCGCTGTTTGTTTTTTCGGTCAAATACACGGCTGCGGCAAATACTGTGGTTTTTTTGGCAACGGCTTCTTTTTTTGCGGCGATCTTTACCTACTTTTTGATCAAAGAGCGTATCGAAAAAAGCACGATGCTTGCTATTTTTATCTCGTTTACGGGCGTTGTTATCGTTTTTGGAAGTTCGTTTGGGCTAGGAAGCAACTGGATCGGCGATCTTTTGGGTCTATCTTTGGCTATCGTGATGGGGCTAGAGCTAACTTTGCTTCGCAAACACTCTCACTTTCCACATATGCTCATCATCGCACTTAGCGGCTTTGTCGTGGCTTTTGTGATGCTGTTTGCAGCAGAGGATCTTTTAAATATCTCTTTACAAACGCTTGGCTGGCTGCTTTTGATGGGGTTAGTGCAGATGCCTTTGGCGATGTATCTGATCTTTATCGCGACAAAATATATCACTTCCGCAGAAGTCAGTCTCTTTACCACCATCGAAACCACCCTAGCTCCGGTGTGGCTGTGGATTTTTCTCAGTGAGGTTCCGCCGAAGATGACGCTTGTGGGAGGAAGCTTGGTAATTGTAGCGATTTTAGTAAATGCGCTGCCAAAGATAGTGAAAAAAAGGGGTTAGTCAAACCCTTTGGAAAAAAGTTCATGCAAGTTGTTTAAAAAAGGGAATATACATTTTAAAGAGCATTAGCATCACCTGACCCCTACTGCTTGTGACCCCTACTGCTTTGTGTGCCTTTTGACTTCTAACGTTTGAGTATAGCCGATAAATTGCCGTTAGGTAATTTATCGGCTACTATGTTTTGTTATGTTTATCTTCTTTTGGCTTGTTTTTATTAAAGATTTTTAAAATGCTAATTTTGTTTTCATAAATTTTATATTGAATAGTGTATTTCATAAAAATCATATCTCTTACATTTTCATCATCAGAGTAAAAAGATCGTCTGCACTTATATGGAGAATGTGAAAGATTGTTTATTTGTTTTTCTAGGTCAGTATGAGATTTTTCACTTGCACTAATTTTATCTTTTGCAATGTGGTTTAAAATTCTTAGTAGTTGAGTCTTATATAACCTGGTTCTAAAGATTTGCATTAGCTTTTAAATCTTTGAAAAAAATTTGCATTTCTTGGTCGTATTGTTCTTGAGATAGCATCTCCATTGTACCATTTTCAGAGTCTTCAATAATTTGCTCTAAATCTTTTTTTCTTTCATAAAAATATGGATCAAATTCTAAATTCTTATCTTTTGAAATAGTTATATTTGAATGACTGTTTTTAACAAAATTCATAAACTGTTGCATGTAATCATCTTCTATCTGCACTGATAAAGTTTGCATAATTCATCCCTCCCCTTTTCTTTCAGCTATTATACAAAAACTCAGGTGAAAATGAAAGCTTTGAAAATTTAGGATATTGTGAAACTATTTTGAGATTCAAGCACGAAGGTGTAGTTTGTAACCGTATCGTTTTTAGTTTTGCTATAATGTATAATAAAATAAGAAAGGATATTTATCTCTTTTAATCACCTTTTTCACCGTCTTTTTGGATGGAAGGTTCCTTTAACTCACGGCAGACTTATTGTTTACGGTGACATTCACGGCTGCTTAGATGAATTTATTACGTTGCGAGATAGTATCGGGATCAAACAAAACGACATCGAAGTATGTACCGGCGATGTGATCAACAAGGGACCAAATTCTAAAGAAACACTCAACTTTTTACAAGAAAATAACATTAAATCCGTTCTTGGCAACCATGAAGAGAAGATTTTGTATTATCTTAACGCAGACTTTTTTGATCACCGCCGCCCAAAACCGCCTGCGTTAACAAAGCAGGAAAAAAACTTGGCACTGAGCTTATCAACTACTGAGATAAAACATATCGAATCGATGCCTTATTTTCTAAATTACGGTATTTTCAAGATCGTACACGGAGGAGTTACCGAAGATATGGAACTTGACAACCTCAATGCCCACCAGCAATACAAGATGACAAAGGTTAAACACATTGATGCAAAAGATAACAGCGAACTCTTAAGCAAAAAAGATAAAGACTCCATTTTTTGGGGTGACGTGTATGAAGGAGAACACGGATTTATAATCTTTGGACATAATAAAAACGATAATATCATTCAAAAACCACACTGTCTGGGACTCGACACCGGATGTGTATACGGCGGAAAACTCAGTGCAGCCCTTATTGAGGATGTTAACAAACTCCACTACACTATCTATCAAACCCCCTGCCCGTAAGAAGCTTTTTTATCTCCTCAAAAGAAGTACCGTTGGAATCTTTCTCTTTTTTCCATTAGTCGTAGTGTGCCCACATCCTTAAAATTTTAATCATTTTTTCTTCTTCAAATACCTCATAAACAAGTCTATGTTGCTTGAATAAAGGGGTCAGGTGATGCTAAAAGATTTGTTAGACAATTTACTACTTGTAAATATCACCTCTACTATCAACTTTTAATACTTTTATCTCTTTTTCATTCATGTGAAAAAGTATTCTGTACTTTGATACTCTGATTCTATAAACTGGAGGGATGTCATTACCTGTTAGTTTTTTAACATCTCCATTTGGTAAATTTTGAATGGCATTAAATATTTTTTCTTGAAGTTTTCTATCATATTTTGAAAACTTCTTTTCAAATGTTTTTGAATAGGATATTTTCATAAATTAAATTTATTTTTAAAGTCTTCATTTGAAGTAAATTCATCATTTGCTAGTATTGATAAAATCTCTTTTTCATCATCCGCTTCAAGGATTAAATCAGCTTGTTGTTTTGTTTTAGCATTTTTTGCAATGTATTCACTAAGGCTTTCTCTAATCATTTGTGAAATTGATTTTTTTTCTATAAAACTTACTGCTCTAGCTTGTTCATATAGTGCTTCATCTATTGTTAAATTTAATCTATGCATAAATACTCCTTTACATAGTAATGTATAGATGTATTATATCATAAGTTGATCAATGAATGCAGCTTTTTGTCAAATAGTATAAAATGATTTGTTATGTGTTTTCCGCAGGCATTAGCATCACCTGACCCCTACTGCCTACTTTGTGAGTTCCCCCAACTAGAAATTGTTGCAGTCATAATATATCCTCCTATAATTTGTATATCCAAAGTATATCATATATTTTATTGGCTGTCAAT
>JBNJHJ010000064.1:0-8681 GCA_051748365.1 Campylobacterota bacterium | reverse complement strand
AAATCGAGAAAACGCAAACCACTTTTTGCCAAGGTCTTTAAGGCTTGCACCGATGTGATATACCTCTTTGTCATCAAGTATCAAAAACCTGTCGTGCGAACTTTGAAATTGCTTTGCTTGCAAGTTCCCATGCTGCACGTTATATTTATCTATATCAAGTTTGAGTTGCTTGCTTATAAACGCATAGGCATCAAACACCTGCCCGTCAAAAAACACTCTTTGCTTTGGCTGGATACTTTTATCTTCCAAAGCGTCAAAGAGCTTTTCAAACTTTTCATCATGCTACTTCATCCATGACCGCACTTCTTTCAGTAAAATAGTTAAACAATTCTACCTAAAAATAAATTTTAAGTTTCTTGGATGCCGCGCGCATAAAAGGATTTAGAAAGGTTCATTTAAATCATTTTTAATCTGTTTTAGCACCTTTAGCAAATCACTTATATTATTTTTGCAAATACCAAAGATCACTTCGGCATCTAAATCAAAATAATGATGGGATATAAAATCCCGAATACCTTTTATTTTTCTCCACTCTATTTGAGGATATTGTTGTAAAAGTTTTTTATCAGTTATTTTATCTATATTTTTCAGACTCTCCCCCACGGCAATAAGTTTCATGCAGATGCTGTCAAGCTTTTCTTGTCCTTCAGGTGTATCCATGAAATCATCTTGCGTATTCGCAAAACAGCATCTTTTTTCCACTGTTGCAATTGCATCAATAATCTGTTCCAATATATCTATTACAAGACTTTTGTCATACATAAATACTGTCTTTTAAAATTCTTTTTTTCAAAGTGGGATTCATCTTTTCTCTGAGCCTGATAATATCTACTTTTTTGTCAAAAGCTTTTTCAAGGCTCTCTTTAAAATCATACAGCAAAAAATAATCACTGACCTGTGTGTTTATTGCAATATCTATATCACTATCTTCTTTTTGTTCCCCTTTAGCAAAAGAACCAAAAAGAGCAAGTTGTGATATTTTATATTTTTTTGCAAATTCGTCTTTGTGTGATTTTAAGTAGTTCAACACTGCTTCTTTTGTCATACTTTCCCTTTACTTAGAAGTCATCTATTGTTAAATTATACAATAATTGGTAAACTAAATCCCTATCGTCCATCACTCACTCATCTCCACCCTGCTTGTCCCATCACCCTTAGGCACTACCTTTATCTGCAGCGGTATCCGCTCTTTGAGCGCTTCTACGTGCGAGATCACACCCACCATCTTGCCGCTATCTTGCAGTCTATTAAGCGCATTGAGCGCTAATTCTAAGCTTTCATTATCAAGCGTTCCAAATCCTTCGTCCAAAAACAGCGAATCGATACTGATCTTTTGACTAGCAAGAGCTGAAAGCCCCAATGCCAAAGAAAGACTGACAATAAAGCTCTCTCCGCCTGAAAGCGTGCTTACGCCTCTTACGGCATCACCTTGAAAACCGTCAATTATCTCTATCTCCAAAGCTTTGCCGTTGTCAATTGCTCTTTGTAACTCATAGCGCGGGCTTAGGATCTGTAGGTGTTTATTTGCTAAAAATATAAGCTGATCAAGCGTAATTCCCTGAGCAAACTTGGCAAACTTATCGCCCCCTTTTGAGCCGATCATCTCACTAAGCTTTGCCCATACTTCAAACTCCTCTTTTTTGCTCTGTATCTCTTTGAGTTTATCCGCATGCTTTTTTCTATTTTGCGCATCGATCTCTAACTCTTTTTCTACGCTGCCGATAGATTTTTGCAATGCATCGATACTTTGTTGCAGCGCTGTAAGCTCGCCATCTACGTCATCTAGCTCCCTTTTGCTTAAACTTAATTGCTGTTGTTCTTGCAGTTTCTTTGCCGTATCTGTTTTGAGTGTTTGCATCTGTGCATAACTTTTTTCTAGCTTTTGACACGCGCTACTGAGATTTTCAAACTCCTCTTTTTCCAAAACGGCTTTTTCAAACTCTTTCAACGAAGCAAACCCGTACTCTCTCAACGCTTTCTCAAGCTGCTCTTTGAGCTTTTCAAAAGTGTCACTATCTTGCTGCTGCTTTTGTAGCAACTCCTCTATCTGCGCATTCAAAGACTCCTTTTTGGATTTCAAGCTCCAAAGCCGATTTTGCAAACCGGTATACTCTTGTGAAGCACTCTCAAGGTTTTTTTGTAGAGTTTGTTCAAACAGTTCAATATTTTCTACATCCAAGATAGCTTTGCTTTTTGTCTGCAGTTTTTGCAGTTGCGCATTCAGTTGTGCATTTTCCTCATTAAGTTCCTGCATTGTTCCAAAGTGCATCTGTATCTGCTGCAGCTTTTGCTCTTGAGCACTGAGCGTTGTTTGTAGGTTCTGTCTTTGTGTTTGCAAGTTTTGTCTTTGCTCTTTTAAGCTCATATACTCTTGCAGCTTAGCTTCATGGCTTTGCATTCGGTCTGTGAGAGTTTGTTTTGCATCTTTTGTAACCCTAAAATCGCAAGCGTGCAAAAACTTTTCTAATTCCCGGAACCCATTTTGCGCTTTTTGCAACTCTAGCACTGCACTGTCTTTTTTTGATTGTAGCGTAGCGATCTCAATTTCGCCGCTTCTTAACTGCTTAGCTTCTTGCCTTAGCTTTCTTTCTTGTTCTTGTATCTTTGTCGTAGTTTTGTCTATATCGATAGAAACCGAGTGATCGATAAAAGGATGTGCAACCGATCCGCACAAAAAGCACTCTTGCCCCTTTTGCAGCTTAGCCCTATCTTCTTCGTAGTTTTTGATCAAAAGCTCTTTTTCTCTTGTTTGCTGTAGCGTTTCTAGGGTTTGTTCAATCTGTGCTATGAGGTTTGATTTTTCACCGTTTAGTTTTGTTTGCGTATCTATCTGCGTTTCGTATTCCTTGCATCTTAAGCGCTCTTGCAAAATACTTTCTTGCAGCTTTTCATGCTCAACTACTGCATGTAACACTGCCTCAATCTCTTTGAGTTTTTCTCTTGTATCGTTTTCTTTTTTGTATATATCGTTGGTGCGCTCTTGTATAGTATTGCACTGTTTGTCTATCTTTTCAAAGCGCGCCTTTGTAGTTGCCGCTTGGACAACATAATCCTCATATGCGCTTTTGAGTTTTTCCTCATCTTCCTCAAGCGCTGCAACACTGAGTGCAAACAGTACCCCAAGATCGCGTAGATGCGCCTGTAGCTTTTCATTTTTTTGTTGTACAAGCTGTTTTTTCTCCCCTATCTGCGTCTGCAGCACCCTCACCTCTTTGAGCTTGCCCATATTTGTTTCATATGAACTTTTCTGTTTTTCAAAGTTTTTTTGAGCATCTTCACACTGCTTTGTCTTTGTTGCAATCTCTTTTTCTACACACTTTTTCTCTTCTTGCAGCCTCTGTAGCTTTAGTTCTTGTTGCGTTAGCATATTTGCTACTTGATCTTTTTCTTGACTTACCGGTGCTACTCTAAGGGCTTTTTCGGCAAGATCAAGCTTGATGAAATCCTCTTTTTTTTGCTCTTTTTGCTGCGCAATCTGCTCATACTCTACAGCATATTTTTCACTCTGGCTTTGCAGCTTGTGCACCTCTTCAAGCCACGATAACTCTTTTTTTAGAGCCTTTTGCCTACCGTCTTTGTCTAGTTTTTGCTTTTGTAGGCTTTGTAGTGTTTGCTTTTTTTCATCGGCACTCTCATTATCCAAAAGCGCAATACTGCCCAAAGAAAGCTCCGCATCATCAATAGCTCTTTTTTTAAGTGCAAAGGTATCATACACCTCTTGAGAGATCTGTTTGTAGATATAGGTACCCGTTATCTTTTCCAACAGCGCGCTTCTGTCGTTTTCATTAGCTTTTAAAAACGCATCAAAAGACCCCTGCGCTAGCATCATCGATTGCACAAACCGCGCAAAATCAAGCCCGCTGAGTTTTTCTATCTGCTTTGGTACCTCTTTGAGTTTTGATTCTAAAATCTTATTTTGCGCAACATCAGCAAGCTCCATCTTAGCCGTTTGCAAGTTGCCGTCACTCTTTTTTCTAGCCCTTCTTTGACTCCACGAACTTCGATACACCCTACCTTTGATCTCAAACTCCACTTCACAAAAACACTCTGCACAATGTCTACTCATCAGTTCACTCGGAGGCGCCGCCAATCGTGGAGTGCGCCCGTACATCGCACAGGTAATAGCATCTAAAATAGTACTTTTGCCCGCCCCCGTAGGACCGGTGATCGCAAAAAGAGCGGCATCTTGCAAAAAGTGTTCAAAGTCTATCGCAAACTCTCCTTTGAGTGAGTTGATATTAAATAATTTGAGTTTTAAAATCTTCATCTATTTTGCACCTTTTCCGCTATTTCACCAAAGCTTTGCCACAACTGTTTTTCAAATGCCGCGTCCTCGATCTGCTCCATCTGCATACGTCTTTCAAACACTTGTGCAACCGTAAGTTCATCTAAGCTAATGGCTTGCATCTGCTTACTGCGCAACTGTTTTTCACTCTTTTGCACTTTGACCGCTAGCAGCGTTAATTCAAGTTCTTGTGCCTTTTGACGCACCTCTTGGTTAGCGATATAGGGATTGTCATCGCTTAGATGCACCTCAATCCACGCCTCATGATCTTCTATCTCTTGAAGCTTTTGTATCACCGTATGCGCGTTACCTTTTAAAACGATCAGTTTTCGTAGCTGCGGGATCTCTATCTCTTTGACCGCCACGTTTTTTTCAAAACTTACGAGATTTACCTTTTTAGTACTGCTAGCTTCGCTAAAGCTCAGCGGTATGGGCGAACCGCTATAGCGCACATGCTCTACACCTACTTTTTGATTGCTATGCAGATGCCCTAGCGCCACGTAATCAAACAATCTACCTAGATAATCACCCCCGATATCAAGAGTTGTTCCGATATAGATCTCTCGTTCACTTTCACTGGTTTTGCCCCCAAGAGTTGTCAAATGACCCGTAGCGATAATGGGTATATCGCTGCCATTTTGCGACTCTTTGGCTTTGTCGTGTGCTTCTTGGTAGTACCGTTTTATCCCAACATTCGCTTGTTTTTCTTTTTGGCTTACCGTTTCACCGCTTAGAGATTGTCTAATAACGCTATCGCGCAAAAACGGTACGGCACACACTATGGCTTTGGTTTTTTCCTCTTTGATGATGGGAATAATGATATCCTCATCGCTTTCACCGCTTGTTATGACATGCACATTAAGCGCTTGCAAAAGCTGCTTTGGTGCTCTGAGCGTTGCTACAGAGTCGTGGTTGCCCGCAGTGATGATCGTCGTATTTAAGCATTCAATCATTGAAAGCTCTTTTAAGAAGTTATAATACAGTTGCAGTGCATAGTTTGGCGGTGTTGCCGTATCAAAGATATCGCCTGCGACGATGAGTGCATCAACCCCGTTTTCTTTGATCGTCTCTAGCAGCCATGCTAAAAATGCCTCATGCTCAGCCTGCCTGCTTTGTCCCATAAAGTTTTGTCCTAGATGCCAATCAGAAGTGTGCAGTAGTTTCAAAATGAGTCCTCATTTTTTAAAAAGAGTATATAAAATTTTACGTTAAGAGTCTCTTAGCCCTTTTAAAAGGAGAAATTCTTTTGATATTACACTAATATTACATCTTTATGCTACACTCAAATATAAGATTTTACAAAAGGGAACAATGATGCAAAATACGATGCTTACATTTTTAAAAGAATCTTCTATAATAGCGCACAAAAACGGGTACTTGCAGCAACTTGAGCAATTAAAAAAAGAGGTAGAGTATGAAAAGTATTTCACTCATAACAAGCTATGGCACAATGATGCTCATCTTATCATAACTGATACCGATGCCACCTCTTACAACACCATGTTACAAGAGGTTGTTATCACCCCCTATCACTGCGAATACTCATGGCTTGTGTATCAGCTCCATGAGATTTATGATCATGATGAGCACTCTAAATACAAACTTTTCCCTACTCTTGGGGTCATACTCAAAACGTTAGAAAAAACACACCCTAATGATCTGTATTCAATTTTGCACAAATCTATCTCACTCTCTACGCTTTGGCTGCATCCAAAACATATCTACGGATTTGAGTTTGCAAAAGAGTAAAAAGTTACAATCCTTCAAGAGCGTTTAATTTTAGATTAATATAAATTCTATACAATGGTAATAAAATATTACTTTTAGTAGTATTTTAAAATCAAAAAAAGGATGGCAAAATGGCTAAACTTAAAAAAAGCAAGGTAGAAAAGATCGCTAAGGATGCAGCAAAAAAAGTTGCTAACAAGAAAAGTAAAGTAAAAAAAGTTGCAAAAAAAGTTGCAAAAAAGATCAATAAAGCAGGCGTAAACAAAAAGTCAAAAGCTAAAAAAATGGCAAAAAAATCAGCCAAAAAAGCTTCATAAGCTTTCACAATAACGGGCAGCTTTCACGCTGCCCCCTCTTTTAGAAAAACTTTTGCATCAATCCTTCGACTTTCTCTTTTGCCCCACCCTTTTGTGCTTGAGTAAAGCTTTTTGCTAACTGTGAAGAAAGATCACTCAAACCGTCTTTATCATCTGCAAGCGTGCTGAGTTTTGAAGAGAGTGAGGTTTTATCCGATTGTAAGTCTTGCAAATTAAGCTTATCATACAATCCATCTTCTAATTTTTTAACATACTCGCTTTGAGATTTCAACAACTCTGTCGCCATGAGTTTGGCAAATTTTTTGCTAGCGTCACTACGGATACTTATTTGAGAATCTTTAGGGCCTATTGTAGCGGCGATGAGCATATCAAAGCTATTGATTGCACCAAGGGCATTGCTTAAGTGTTGCGAAACCGTACTTGAAAGGCTTACATCAGAAAAATCAAGATAGATATCAGAAACGATAGCATCACCTGCTAAATCGATATCACTTTCCAAGGAAAGATCGGCTAACCCCTCATGCAAAACCACCTGTTTGCTTGAAAACTCATCTAAACGGTACTTTGAAACCAAAAGATTGAGTTTTGTTTGCTCTTGTTGCGTGATTTGATTGTGTAAAAACCGCATCTCTAACTTTTCATACCGTGGATTTTTCCCCGTAGCCACTAACAGCATCGGTTTTTGTGTTTTGTTTTGATCCGTTGCGTAGTTTGTTAAAACCCCGTCAAAACTGTTTTGTTGATAGCTGACGTTGAGTTTTGCGTTTTTGATCACAACCCGTGAATAGGGAGAATTGTCTTTGTATATAACAAACCTTCCTATATCTCTATAATACACCTGCTCTTGTGTCTGCTTTTTAGGTGCGTCACTTTGGAGATAGGGTTTTATCTTTAGATAGACGTTATAAATTTTTTGCAGTGTTTGCTCTTCATCGCCTGTTGTAAAAAGCGACATCATAGAAAACAGCCCTTCAGCCGAGCCGTATTTTTGTTTGAGATTTTGGATATCTTGCTTTGCTACCTTGTCGATCCCGGAAATATTTTTCTCAATACTATTATAACTTTGCCGCAACTGTTCATGAACATCCCCGTATTGAGTTTGATATTTTTTAATATCACTTTGCAAGGCATCAAATTTAGATTTTGCTGCAAGCACCTTTTGCGGATCTTTCATATCTTGCAAATCTTTTTGAAAATCTCTTACCCTTGCTTGCAATTTTTGCAACTGCTCTTTAGAAAAATCCTCTCTAAAGGCTTCATATCTATTTTGTAGCTGCTGCATATCTTTTTGAATCTGCTCTACCCTCTGTACCGATTGCAGGTCTGCTTGCGCTAACACCTCCTCTACCGTAGGCATTTTCACACTCTCTTTGAGATTTTGTCCCTGATTTGAAAGACTCTCTTTTACTTTTGAAGGTTTGTCGCTTTTGGGCTTAGCTTTTGGCTCTTGAGCCGCAAGTGCAACAGCCTTTTGATCGAGGTTAAGATTGTGCAAACTCAAATCTTCAATGATAACTTTTTTATCAAACAAAAGTTCCGGGCGCAGTTGCAGATGCAGCTCATCAAAACTTGCTAGTGCGATATTTTGTTTTCTATCGATCAGTTCAAATCCCTTGATCGAGAGGCTGCCTTCAAAAAATTTGCTTTGCAAAGAATCGATAGAAACGCCTTTGCCCGTAGATTTTTCTACCGTTTTTGTGATCGCGTATTTTACGATAGGATCAAACAGCAGTGTAACAAACAACACAATTGATGTCATAAAACCTACAAACGCGATAATGCCGCTTTTTCTTACAAGCGGCTGTTTTTTGGAAGCCTTTTTTTGGTTGTAAAAAAACGAGCCGATCACGGGAAGGCTGCTACATTTAGACATCACCACTTCACGGTACGTTGCAAAGAGTTTTTGCGAAACAAGATACACAATAGGTGCTACAAGCAGTGCAACAACCAGTGATCCCATCAAGATAGTGTTGTTAAAATTGGTCAATTTCATCAAGGGCAGATTATACAGTGCCGTAAAAAATTCATTCAGTGAGGTATTGGTCAAAATCCCCTGCCCTAGCTTTGCAAAGAGTGGATCAAAAAGATACCCCACAAATGAAAAAACTGTAGTTGTAATCAAAAATAAGCCCACATGTATAGAAAAAACAAGCACGATAAAAAAGAGTATAAAGTTATGGATACTCAACGTGGGCGTCAATCCTACAATCACCCCCAAAGCAATCGCTAGAGAGAGGCTTTTGGTGCTATTAGCGCTATTGAGTGCCACCCAAAATTTGCGCAGGGTATCAAACATTATCTTCCTTTAAAATTCGTACTGAGATTGAGATAATTCACTAAAATCGAAAGCT
>JBNJHJ010000063.1:0-8786 GCA_051748365.1 Campylobacterota bacterium | reverse complement strand
TTTAAAAAAATACTCATTGGATTTAAACATTGCCGGGATAGCACTTTTTAGATGATCAAGCAGCTTTTTCATATCCTCTTTAAAGCTCTCGCCTTGCCCCCCTTCTAGCTCTATAGCTAAGGGTTTATCAGGATTTTGGAAATTATACACATAGCATAGATCACGGGGTGTTTTTTCGTTTTTCGCTTTTTGTTTGATAAACTCTTCGACGCTAAAGTGCCTACCGCTACCGGATTCTCCCATCACATAAAGATTATATCCCTCATGTTCTAATCCAATAGCAAGAGATATCGATTCAAATGCTCGCTTGTGGTTTAAAAACCCCTCCAACGCATCTAAATCATCTGTAGTTTCAAACGCAAATTCTAATTTACATCGACTATATAATCGTGTTACATCCACAGGTTGAGTCATTCAATATTTCCTTTATTATTACTATATCTCGTATCCGCACTCTAAGTTTTGCAAACGTTCACTTGGCTTTCCTAGATAAAAGCCTTGGGCATAATCAACACCTAAACGCTTCACCATATCAAGCACATCTTGTGAATGCACAAACTCCGCTACGGTTTTGATCTGCATATCTTTTGCAAAACTCACGATCGATTTTACCAAAACCCGTGCTTGCACATCATAATCTACAATCTTTATCAACGATGAATCGAGTTTTAAAAAGTGTGTGTTCATACTAATAATATGCCCAAAATTAGAATACCCGCTGCCAAAATCATCGATGGCGATATCCACACCAAACTTTTCAACACGGTTTAAAAACCGCTGCAACAACCCGTAATCATCAATTGCATCATCTTCAAGTATCTCAAAGGTGAGCTTTTTGGCATGCCTGCCGTAATCATCCAAAATCTTAACTATCTCATCTTGATTTTGTTGATCGATTATTTCACTAAATGAAAGATTGACCGAAAAGCTACAATCGATCTTTTTAAACTTTTCAAAACTTTTGATAAGCATAATTTTTGTTAACTTGTTCAATAGTTTGCTATCTTTGGCCTCTTCAATAAAACTATTTGGATACACAATAGACCCGTCATCAAGCCGCAAGCGGATAAGCGCTTCATACTTGATCACTTTGCCTGTTTTGAGATCAACAATCGGTTGAAACTGCGGGAAAAACCTATCATGCGCGATGCCCTCTTTCAACATCTTCACAGCATTGATATTTTTAGCAACAATGTGGCTTTTATCAAGGGTGTCACTATATACCACAATCGAACTATTTTTATCTCTTTTTGCTTCTTTAAGGGCTAAATCACCTGTTTCTAAATAGGGTTTTTGTTTTGTGATCGATGCAACAAGAGCGATATCGATCAAGGTATCTTTGTACACGATACCGCTTTTTTGAAAGCGAGAAATCACCATATGCGCCATCTGTCGGACGTCTTGGGTTTTTGTACTATTTACCGTAACGATAAAATCATCCCCGCCTACTCTATAAACTTTTGCACCTGAGCACTTTTTTGTCAACTTTTTAAGCTCAAGGGCAAATGATTTTAAAACATAATCCCCTACATTCGTGCCGTAAAAGTCGTTTATATGCTTGAACTTAGCGATATTAAACATTACAACCGCTAGATCGTCATGTTTTTTTCGAAACTCTTTGATGATTGCTACACGGTTATTCAATCCCGTGAGTGCATCCGTGACAAGAGTTTTTTCTAAATTTCGTTTCAATCTTGCTAGTTTACGCTTTTCTTTGTTGTGAAAATAAACAAAGTAAACAAAAACAGCACTGAGCAACACAAACATACCCGAAATAAAGCGCTGATAGGAAAAGACGTTTTGGCGGTGGTGCAGCAGTTGCTCATCATAACTTTTTGCGATCGAATCGATAATTATTAAAAAATCTTCATTGAAAACGTTTTTAATCTCGCCGTCTACTTGTGATCGCTGCACCTTAAAACGCAATTGATCATTCACCTGCGCCAAAGATTTTATGTCGGCTGTATCGTTGTGTAACTCTTTGAGGCGATCTAAATTTTGCTGCATCTGCGCTAGCATCGGCGTCAACTCATGCAACACATTTATCTCCTGCTTCTTTGCTTGCAAATAGTGAATTTGTAGCAGGTAATAATTTTTTTTCATATTTTCAAGCAGATGATAGACCTGGTTGCGTTCACTAACCGTTTTTTCTGTTGTTTTATCTACATATACCGTAGAAGTTACAACCAAAACAATGCAAATAATTAAAACACCATATCCAAGTTTTACCATCTACCACCCCGTAATTTTAACTATCTTAGCTAATTAAACTTTAAATTTTAAAGCGTTTGGATTATATTTTGTAAAAAAACTCCCAAAATAATCAAAAGGATGATCCCCGCTGCTTTATTATAAAACCTATTTGCCATAATGAACACAAGCGTAAAGGTAGCAATCACCATAATAAATATATCAAACATATTTGAAGCCACATCCACTGCTAGCGGCGATACAAGCGCAGCACCCGCAACCGCTACGGCGACATTGGCAAGGTTTGATCCGATAATATTGCCTATTGCCATATCGGCTTTGTTTTTCATCGCTGCTACAATACTCACTACCAGTTCAGGCAGGCTTGTCCCCAGTGAAACCAAAATAAGCCCTACAATCCACTCACTTACACCAAAACTCACCGCAATATTGCTTGCACTTTCAATAGCAAAGTGCGCCCCGCCGGTGACGCTGAGAAATCCAAGCAGCAATAAAAAAAGAGTGCTTGTCCATCTAAATGCAGCCGTTTTTAGTTCCAGATCAAGTTCGGTTGTGGCTGCTTTTGCTTTGTTGGCGTGCAAAAACAAAAGATACGCCGCCATGATAAACCCAAGCATAACCCCCTCAAAACGTGTCACCACCCCATCATACAACACTGCAATAAAGATAAATAGCGGCAGCACCAACCACGCACTATCGCTGCTAAACATATCACGACTGGGTTTGATAGGCTTTGATATCAAAAACACAAGCCCCAGCACAAGCGTAATATTCATAATATTGCTTCCGATAATATTAGAAACTGCCATATCGTCTTTGTTTTGCATGCTTGCACTGATGCTTGCTGCCATCTCAGGCAAACTTGTACCCACTGCAATCAGCGTCGCCCCGATAACAAATTCAGAGATATTAAAATGAAACGCTATTTTCTCACTTTGTTTGATAACCAAATCGGCTCCATATACAAGTACCGCCATCGCGGCGATAAAGATCACTATATCCATCTAACTATTCCTTATTATCAAACTAGCAGGCAGCGCAAATTTGGCGATGAGCTCCATCTCTTTTTGGCGCATCTGTCCACTGTCGCTTTCATGGTCATACCCAAGTAGATGAAGCACCCCGTGGATAAACAAAAGCGTTATCTCTGCATCTATGTCATGCCCTAACTCTTGCGCTGTATCACGCGCTTTATCAAGATTGATCACCACCGTTCCAAGCGGTGTATTGGGCATCTGTTCTAGGGGAAAACTCAATACATCGGTGGGTTTATCTTTGCCTCTGTATTCTAGGTTGAGCTTTTGAATATGTAGATCATCACACAAAACCAACTCTATATCATTTTGTGATAAACTTTCAGAAATTTTTTCTAAAAGCGAAATATCAAGATCGTATTGGGTTAAATTGTCAAACTCAATCACGGGCTGCCTTTCATTTTTATGACATTTTATCAAAAAAGGAGCATTTATGCGTAAAAAAGCAGTGTGTATTATAAGCGGTGGACTTGATAGTGCCGTAAGTGCCGCAATTGCAAAGGATATGGGCTACGAACTGATCGGTGTGCATTATAACTATGGACAAAAAACGCAACAAAAGGAGTTGCAAGCCTATCAAAAGCTGTGTGAGTTTTTCTCTATCACCGCTTCGTATGAGCCGGATCTGGATTTTTTCAAACAGATCGGGGCTTCATCTTTGACCGATGCAAATCTAGATGTGCCCGTTAGCGGAATTGAGGAGGGAGTGCCCAATACATACGTTCCTTTTAGAAACGGTATCTTTCTCTCAATTGCCGCAGCAATTGCTGAAAAAGAAGCAGCGCAAGCTCTTTTTATCGGGGTTGTTGCTCAAGATAGCAGCGGCTACCCCGATTGTACCGAGAGCTTTATCCAAAAACAAGAAGCCGCGATCAATGAAGGCACCAAAGAAGATACAAAACTTGCTATTAAGATGCCGCTTGTGTCGATGATGAAAGAAGATATCGTTGCCAAAGGGATGGAGCTTGGCGTTGATTTTGGGCTTACGTGGAGTTGTTATCAAAACAGTGACAGGGCGTGCGGGGTGTGTGATAGCTGCCGCTTGCGTCTAAAAGGGTTTGAAAAAGCGGGAGTTAAAGACCCCATTGCCTATGCCAAAGGAGTTTAAAAAGTTTTTTGCACTCATTGAAAAGGGGCAGTACTTTAAAGCCCATGAAGTGCTTGAGCCGCTGTGGCTAAGATATAAAAAAAACAACCACAAAGATACAAAGATTGTGCAGAGCTTTATCAATGCCGCGGTCAGTTTTGAGCTGCACAAAAGAGGTCGGAGCAGTTGGCAAAGGGTGTGGGCAAACTATCAAAAGCGTAGCACCAAAATAGCACCCTCCTCACCCTACTACGCAGGTAAAGTTTTTTTAAACCGGATATGTTATAATCGCATCAAAAATAATCAAAAGGACAGATCTATGAACATTGAAAAAATCGGTTGCGGAGAAAACCCCGACGCGGTAAAAGCGATCATCGAGATTCCGTACGGCTCAAATATTAAGTATGAAATCGATAAAGAAAGCGGTGCGGTTGAAGTAGATAGAGTGATGTATTCAGCGATGTATTATCCTGCAAACTACGGGTTTGTAGCCAATACGCTAGCAGATGACGGAGATCCGGCCGATATTATGATCGTAACGGAGTATCCACTACAAGCAGGGAGCTTTATCAAGTGTAGATTAGTAGGCGTGTTAGTGATGGAAGATGAAGCGGGAATGGATGAAAAGATCTTAGCAGTGCCTGTAAGCAAGCTTGATCCAACCTTTGACGAGATCCAAGATATCGAAGATTTTCCAAAGCACACGTTAGCAAAGATTAAAAACTTCTTTGAAACATACAAGATGCTTGAGCCTAACAAATGGGTAAAAGTAAAAGAGTATAAAAACAAAGCAGCAGCAGCCGAGCTTTTAGACAAAGCGATTAAAAACTATAAATAAAATCTTATTAGCAGCCCCGTGCTGCTAATAACGCCGCTATCAAAAAAAGCATAACCTCCGTAAATTCCAAACTTGCCCCTAAAAGATCCCCGTTTGCAAATCCAAGCTTTTGCGACACCCGTTTTGCAAAGAGATAAGCTATGCATAAAGCTGCAAGAAAATAAAAAACAAACCATGCTTGCAATAATGCTACACCCACGATAACAACGCTCATACCGCTTGATAAAAAAACTTTATTTGTAAGTGCCTCTTTTAATACCGTCACAAAACTTGAACGAAACAAAAGTCTCTTTATCAAGACAAGTAAGCTAAAACGTGACACTAGCGCAATAACTACAAAAGCTGCAAACAGTTGGTGCCAAAGTAGATAACTTAGCAATGCAACCTTTATCAGGGTCAATGCAAGCGTATACAGCATCCCCATCGCCCCGATTGTGGGGTCTTTGATCACTGTATACGCATCTTTGTTGCTATGTTTGGCATACAGTGCATCGCTTACGTCACTGATGGCTTCGGTGTGGATAAAGCCATATAACAGCATATATAAAACAGCTGCAATCACAGCTCCAAAAATCTCTAAATATTGGAGTACAAAAAGATAGGCAAGCACCGTAACCACAGTTAGCAAAGCCCCTACAAAGGGAAAGAAAAAAAGCATTGCCGCCAAAACCTTCGGCTTTGACAAATCATCCTTTGCACTCAATTGTATCGGCAAAACCGTAAAGTAACTCAAAGCAAATTTCAAACCTAAATACACTACACGCATAAAACTCCTATCATCAAAACTAATAGCACAAGCACGTCAAAACGCTTTTGCAGTTGCAACGAGCGCACAAGATCATTTTTGTCTATCTCTTTAGACCCCGTACCAAAATAGGGTTTTTGCACCACCTTGCCAAAATAGCTTGTAGGACCCCCAAGCGCTATGTTTAGCCCCAAAGCCATTGCTGCAATGGGATGTCCTGCATTAGGGCTTTGATGCTTTTTGCCGTAGATATAAAATCTCTTTAATGCTTTACGTGAAAGCAGCAATGCAGCAATAATAACTGCCGTAATGCGAGCGGGGATATAGTTTGCTACATCATCAAGTGTAGCACTTATCTTGCCAAATCTTTCATAGCGGGCATTTTTGTACCCGACCATCGAATCAAGCGTATTGATAGCTTTATAGATAAACACTCCGGGTAATCCAAATACAAGCAGATACAGTAGCGGTGCCACCACCCCGTCGCTGAGGTTTTCGGCATAGGTTTCAATAGCGGCTTTGTAGGTGCCGCTTAGGTCAAGCTCTTTTGTATCGCGGCTGACAAGATTGCCGATATTGTGAGGATTGAGCAGTATATCTTTAACGCTATCATAAAGAGATTTTGACGCTAACGCCGTAGATGCGATGAGTGCCGTGATAAAAACATTTGTGATAAAGTACTCAATCAATAGCGTTAAACCTAAAACAATCATAACAAGCAAGAGGCTTAAAACCCCTCCTCTCATGATACTATTACCGTAAAATCTCTTTTCATACCATGCTATAAAATCACCCATAAACACAACGGGATGCTTATAAAATTTGATAAATGAAAACTCTCCAAACACCCTATCGATGAGATAGGCAATCAGTGTAAGCTCAAAGTGCATCGATCACTCTTTGCATATCAAGTTTCTCTACCATCAAAGAGACGTAGCTATGGATAATCTGCTTCTGTTTTTGCATAAAAACGCTATCATGAAAAATGCCGTGTACAAAGGTACCTTTAATGCGACCTCTTTCATAATACAACGGATATTTTTTGCTCACTGCGTGATGGATCTCAAACCCGCTGAATTTTTTGCCAAAAAGCATATATTCACCGCGTTTTACAATCTTTTGTTTTTGCATAATCACCCTATCATCGATAAACCCAAATCCGCTTTCTTTTGTCCCCGGGCTATTTTCAACGCCCGCTGTGTCTACAATCTGTTCAAACAGCATCTCATACCCGCCGCAGATGCCTAGTATCTGCACATGAGAGCTTTTGATACGATCAAACAAGCCGCTTCTTTTTAGCCAACGAAGGTCTTGTATCACAAGCTTTGATCCGGGCAAAATGATTTGATCATATCCGCTTAAATCTTTATCGCTACTGATAAACTCCACAAAGGTGGCATCATCAACGATCAAAGGTTCAAAATCGTTGTAATTACTCATCGTAGGATAAGCAATCACGGCTACTTTGTGTTTTGCATCCTTTGCATTTTGTACAAAGTTTTGCAAACTCGCACTATCTTCAAACCCAAGATTGAGCGCTTTGTACTCAAGCACGCCTAAGACGGGAATATGAAAGCGGTTTTGAATGATATCGACCCCTGCATCAAACAGTTTGATATCGCCGCGAAATTTATTGACAATAACACCGATAACATTTTTACGAAGCTTTGGGGGAAGTAGGTTATACACGCCCCAAATAGAAGCAAACACGCCCCCTCGTTCAATATCGGCTACTAAGATTATCTTTGTGTCGTACGTTGTAGCGATATGGATATTGGATAGATCTTTATCCATCAAATTAAGCTCCACGGGACTGCCCGCTCCCTCTGCCACTACACAATCATAACGCGCATCAAGGTATTCAAACGCTTCATTGACAATCGGTTTTAATCCCTCAAGCTCACGGTAATACTGCACCACCTCTTTACTGCCTACAGCTTTGCCCTTAACTATCAGCGACGCGCTATTGCGTGATCCTGATTTTAAAAGTACGGGATTGAGGTGATAACTTGTAGCAATGCCAAGAGCGGTAGCTTGAAAATGTTGTGCAATCGCTATCTCACTGCCGTCATCGGCGACGCTTGCATTATTAGAAACGTTTTGGGCTTTAAAGGGTGCTACACTATAGCCTAAATTTTGTAACGCTTTGGCTAGTATGAGTGCAACCGTACTTTTGCCCGCATCGCTAGAGGTTCCGAAAATGGAGATATTGTTTGCTTTTAAAGACATCGCAAAGCCCTTTGCAGCGCTTTTGTTGCTGCTTTATCTTTTATTGCAATACGCACGTAACTTGCATCAAGCCCATCAAAGTTTTCACAGTTTCGCACCATGATATTGTGTTTTGCCAATTTTGCAGTAAAACTCTTTGCATCAAGTGTGGCAAGTTTTACTAAAAAAAAGTTTGCCACACTTGGATAGATGGTAGCAATATGCTTTGAATGCTGTAGCGTCTTGTGTAATCTTTTTTTTGCCTTTTTGTTTTTGCGATCACTTTTTTGCGCAAACTTTTTATCGCTAAGAGCTTTGATGATATATGCACTATCATACGCCCCGACTTGCCACGGCGGCTGCTTTTGCATCAAGGCTTTGATATTTTTACCTCTTGATAGCACCACCCCTACCCGCACGCCTGCACACGCGTAAAATTTAGTGAGGGATTTTAAAATATAGAGGTTTTTTATTTTTTTAAGATACTTTATAGTGCTTTGTTTGTTGCAAAACTCTAAAAACGATTCATCCACGATTACAGTTGCATTACTTTCTTGCCATCTTTGCAAAAGCGGACGCATCTTATAATACACTCCATCAGGCGTTGCGGGATTTACAAATACAACTAATGAATTTTTGTCTATTTTGGTATCTAAGGCGTTG
>JBNJHJ010000062.1:0-8844 GCA_051748365.1 Campylobacterota bacterium | reverse complement strand
AATCAAGATGAGATAGAGGTATGCCTGCGCGATCTTAGCGGCAAGTGGGTAGTGCTGTATTTTTATCCAAAAGACAATACCCCCGGATGCACTACACAAGCGTGTGATTTTAGCGCTACAAAAGAGGATTTTGAAGCTTTAGATGCCGTGATTGTCGGCTGTTCGCCCGATAGCCCCAAAAAACACCAAAACTTCATCCAAAAACAAAACCTCACTATCACGCTTCTTAGCGATGAAAACAAAGAGGTTCTTAAAAGCTACGGTGCGTGGGGGATGAAAAAAAGCTTTGGAAAAGAGGTTGAAGGCGTGATCCGCTCAACAGTTATCATAGACCCACAGGGTAACATCGTAGAAGTGTATAGAGGCGTTAAGGTCAAAGAGCACAATCTAGAACTTTTACAAAAGCTCAAAGGCTTGCAAACGCTAAAAAAGATGTGGAGTTAAGCGGTAAAACTTTTTTAACGCTCTTTTCTCCCTATACCCAAGCTCATAAGAGATATACTCTAAATATGCAAGTATATCTTTGGGCTCCATGGCGCGCTTTTTTGCCTCAGCACGGAGAATATATTGCGGGATCTTTATCTTTTGATGTAAAAACCGTTTTTCAAACCTTTTGTTGTACCCTTTGTTATAACACAATCTTGCAAAAACAAATGGCAGCCCCGTCATCTCTTTCCACTTTGTCGCCAAGTCGATAAGATCACTATCGCCTTGCAGATAACGCTTAAGCGCCTTATCCCCGATAATCACCTCTCCATGAAGTCCTAGTACGTGGGCTAAAGCGTTTGAGGTTTCACTTTCGATATCTTTTTTATCTGCACCTCTAATCACAAACACGCTTTGCACCGCTCCATCAGCCACTATCCCAAGCTGCCCGCACCGTCTTTTTTTTGCTTTGATACTAGAGATAAAGGCTGCATCAATTCGCTTAGCGCCTAGTTCACGGTTAAGCTTACTAGGCACGCCCTTTTTATAATGCAGCATAGAACTACGTGCAAAGTTTTTTTTCATATAAACACGAAAGGGAAGCAGATTTAAATACTCAATAGAACCAAATACCATTATTTATCCTCATCTATATAACCATTTTCTAGCAGCCAATTAAATATATCAGCTGCAATTGGCCCCCCTGTTGAACCGCCACCCCCGCCGTGTTCAACAAGTACCGTTACCACATATTGCGGGTCATCAGCAGGAGCATACGCCGTAAACCACGCGTGAGAGCGATGGTAATACTCCATCTCATCTTCATCCATCCGCTCTTTTTGATCTTGCGGGATCGAAACAACCTGCGCCGTTCCCGTTTTTGCAGCCATCTTTACCTTAGAGTTGCGCACATACCATCTTGCCGTTCCTCTGTTATGATTTGCAACCTCAGTCATCGATTCACGGATAAGCTCCATCGCATCTTTATTTCTTTTTACCACTTCAGGCTCATAGCGTGTTGCATTGATATCATCAGGTTTTACAAAATGCGGCGTGGGCAGCATATCCGTTGCCATCAGTGCCGTGTTTCTTGCAATTTGCAAAGGAGTAGAAAGCATATACCCCTGCCCGATAGAAGAGATGATCGTTTCTCCCATATACCATCTTTGATTATGCCTGTGGTGCTTCCACGCAATATCAGGCACCGTTCCGTACGCTTCATTGGGTAGATCCACCCCCGTTCGCTCTCCAAGACCGGTCTGCTTTAGCACTTGCGCAATCTTATTGATACCTGTTTTTATACTGTTTTTATAAAAATAATCATCACAACTCTCACGAATGGCGCGGCGAAAATCAACCCGACCGTGTCCGTCACGTTTCCAACATCGAAAGACGTGACCGCCCACTTCAAAATCGGAATTACACACCACGGTTGAGTGTTCATTGACATCCCCTGCATCAAAAAAAGCTAAACCCACACCCATTTTCAATACCGACCCCGGAGGGTAGATTCCGTTTATAAATTTATTGGTAAAGGGATTATCAAAATCCAGTCGTATCTTATCCCAATCTTTTTGACTGATTCCGGTGACAAACATATTAGGATCATATGCAGGATAACTCACAGCCGCTAGCAACTCTCCGTCTGTTTTCATCACAATAGCCGTTCCTGCTTTACCCTTAAACAAAGAGTGTGCATACTGTTGCAAATCCCCGTCAATGGTCAGTTGCAACTCATTGTTTTCAATCGGTGCGAAATAATCCAGTATCGCCACACGCTCATTGGAAGCGTTGACTTTGACCATCTCATAGCCTAACTCACCCTGTAGGTACGCATTATACTGCTTTTCTATACCGCTTTTTCCCGTAACGCCTATAACTTTTGACGTATCATCTACAGCACCGCTTTGTCTGCCTACATACCCCACAATATGTGTCGCTGCATCGGCTAGCGGATAGTTGCGCAGTGTCGCAGGAGCTATAGTGATGTGTGGGTCTCGCTCAAAAGAGGAGATATGAGGCATCATCTGTTCATAGGGGATAAAACTTTCTATCTGGATATAGTCATGGTTATAATAAGAGCTATTTTGACGATACTTTTTGATGATACTATCTCGATCAAGATGGCTAAACTTTTTGATAATCGTTTCAGCCGTCTGCTCAAGAGCTTGCGTTTTGAGATGGGGAACGATATTGAGACTAAATCCGATTCTATTTACCGCTAGGGGTTTTTTGTTTCTATCGACAATCTCTCCGCGAATGGGCAAAATCCAATCTTTTTTGATAATATTTTGCTGTGCTAAAGCTTCATAGTGCCCTCCGTGACCGATAGATATTTGAAATACACGCACAAGCAAAACAAGCCACACAAGCGCAATAAAGGTTAAAATTATTTTATATTTTGTCATATCAAAAACACCACCAATAGTTCAAACATCAGATTATATAGCAACTTCAAATTCAAAAATACCGACTCGGTATAAAAAAGATAATCATACGCCAAAAGCGTAACAACAAGCAATATATTATAAATGATCACGCTAAAAAAGCGTAAACAGTTTGTACAGGTTGTATAAAAGCGCAATTTTGGCAAAATCACAACATAATAAAACAGTGCCACCGCAATCGTTGAAAACATCGGCAGTGAAAAGTTCACCTCTACATTAAAAAGATAGATCAAGGCACAATAGAGCATAAAACGGTTTTGTTTTTCATATCCTCTTATTGCAAATATCGCTGCAATAGCCGTAAGGGGCGGCAGATAGTAGTAATAACTTGCAAAAATAGGATAAAAAAAGATAAACAGTACGGAAAAAAATCTATTCATAGATCAAAGCATACTCACTACAGGAGGTGGGAAAGTGGATACATTTGATACAATCAGCCCATATCTTTTGCTGTGGAATCTGCTGCTTATCCACCTCCACAAAGCCCTCTTTATGAAAAAACGATTTAAGATTAGCATATGTTAGCGTCAAGATTCTTTCCACACCAAGTCTTTTTGCTTCACTCTTTGCTTCTTGGACTAATGCAGTTCCTATTCCTTTGTGACGATACTCTTGCGAAACGATAAAACTTCTTATCTCTGCTAAATCTTTTGTGTGGATATGCAGTGCTAAATACCCGATAATATCCCCATCCTCTTTGGCTACGATGTAGCTTCGGATATTGGTTGCTACCTCATCATCGTCTCGCTTTAAGATAGTGCCGTCTTTGACATAGCTTGCTACCATCTCTTGCATTCTTTCAATATCTCCAAGCGTGGGTTTTGTGTATTCAACCATTCTTACACCTCAAACAATGCGTTAAAAATTACGCTGTTTAACTTTTCAATACCTCTGTTCTTGAGATTTGAAACGGTAACGGCGCCCTCTTTGTGCAAAGCAGCGATCTCATTTTGTTTTAATTTATCGATCTTTGTATACACACGGATATAGACTTGATCAGGACGCAAAATCGAAGCGATAAACTCTTTGACATCTTTATCAATCTGCAGGGTTTGATGCCTTGCATCAACAAGATGGACAAAGGTACGAATTGAGACTCTATCGGTGATAAAGCGGGTTAAATGCTCTTGCCACTGTTTTTGCTCCTGCTTAGAAACTTTGGCATACCCAAATCCCGGAAGATCGACAAAACGTGCGTGAAAATCCGCATCATCATAGCGGTACGTCACGTCAAAAAAGTTTATCAGACGCGTTTTTCCCGGAGTTGCCGAACTTTTGGCTAAGTTTTTTCGGTTGCATAAGCGATTAAGTGTACTGCTTTTACCGACGTTACTACGCCCCATAAACACTACTTCACTCACCCCTTCATTGACAGCATCATCGATTTTAGGAGCTGATTTGATAAAAGAGGCGTTAATTATCGTCGGTTGCATTATTGTCTCCTGTTTGAAAGATAAACTTTACCGGCTTGTCTTCACTACCCACAACAATCGCTTTGCCGCTTTGCATATCTACCTCAACCTCATCGCCTCTGACGGTACGTTTGTTGATAATATCATACAGATCCACATCGATATAAAACTGATACAGTTCGCGCTGCGGATGGTAAAAAAGCTTTTGACACGTTCCTCTATATTTTGATGCGTCTTCACTGATATAAAAAGAGACATCCTCATACGCTTCATAGCGTTTTGCGACCTTTTTACCCTCTACATCTTCAAAAAATACGATCACTCGCGAAGCATTGAGCTCACTTGAACCGTCTATTATATTTACTTGCCCCGTAAACTCGGTATAACCCTCTTTTTCATCAGCTTTAAAGTTTTGTGCCGTAATCTCAATATTTTGCGCAAACAGCACACTGCTTAAAAGCAGTAAAATTGTTAATTGTTTCATCCATCATCCTGTAAAATTATTGCCCTAACATCCTCTGATTCCATCACCCCGTCTTGATACCACATTCTCTGTCCAAAAAACCGATGTTCTCCATAATGGGCTTCATACGCTGAAAGTGATTCAAAATACTGCTGCTTTATATTATATAATACATGCTGCGAATACATCACCGCTCCATCGGGAGTTGTTATTATAACATCTTCATCTAAATACAGATCTTGGTCAACGAGTTTTGCATGTTGTGCCTGTACCTCATTGTTGTCCACATCCACAGCATATGCCTGCTCAACAAGTAAGCGGTGGGGATATTTTTCTCCTCTGTGACCGCTTATCAAGCTCTCAAACCCCTCTTGTCCGTATTGAGAAATCGTAAAATCATAAAAAGCAACTTCTAAGTCGCTTCCCTTTTGCTTGCGTTCTATCACGTATGGCTCTAAACCAAAACCGATTCCAACGGCAAAGAGAAAAATTGCAAAAAAGATATACTCTAATCTCATAACCACATATCGATAAAATCTTGCACTTTATCTTCTTTTTCAAAGATATATTCCACAAACTCTCGCACCGCACCTTCGCCGCCGTTTGCTTGTAGTGTTTTTGTTACATAGCGCTGCACAAGAGCACTACCGTCATTGGGTGTTGCACTTATTTCACACAACCTAAGCATCTTTAAATCATTCATATCATCGCCTATTGCCGCTATGTTTTCATAAGTTATTGCAAGCTGCTGCATAATGGTTTTTAATTGTGCTGTTTTATCCTTGATCCCTTGAAAGACAAAATCCACCTCTAACTCTTTTGCTCTTTGAGCAACGATTTGTGATTGTCTTCCGGTGATGATAGCGGTTTTATAGCCCAACTTTTGAGCACTTTTTATCGCTAAACCATCTTTGACATTAAAAGCTTTTAACTCAAGACCTTCATCGGTATAGATAATTTGACCGTTGGTTAAACATCCATCAACATCAAAAACAAGCAGCTTGATCACAGCGTTCCTTTAGTACTTGGGGTTTTGATCCTCTCATTGTGCGCAATCGCGCGACGCAATGCAACGGCAAACGCTTTAAACGCCGCTTCAACGATATGGTGCTTATTTTTTCCGCGGTTACACACAAGGTGCAGCGTAAAGGGAGCATTAAAAGCGATGGCACGGAAAAACTCTTCAACAAGCTCCACTTCAAAACGTCCCACAGATCCTTCTACACCAAGATCATAGTGCAGATACGCGCGGTTGCTGAGGTCAATATCACATGTAACGCTTGCTTCATCCATCACAACCGTTGCATTGCCAAAGCGCTCCATAGCCGAAACAGGATAGATCGCTTCATTGAGTGCTTTTGCCAAAACAATCCCCACATCTTCGACACTGTGGTGATCATCAACATGCGTATCACCAATGCATCTTATCTCAAGGTCTAACAGTGCGTGCTTGCAAAAGCTTTCAAGCATATGATCAAAAAACCCTACTTGCGTATCAATAGATGCTTTGCCGCTTCCATAAAGATTTAATGATAAATTGATATCTGTCTCTTTTGTCTTTCTACTATGTTGTATCACTGTTGCTCCCTTACAAAAAATGAATCTTTAAATTTTGAGGTTTGAATAAACTTTCGCGCCTCATCTTCACTACTAAATCCGCTAATCAGCACGCGGTGCAATCCTTCACCGCTTCTGATCGTAGGTTCTAAGTGATGCGGCAGGTTCAAGCTTCTTTTGCTATATCGATCGGCAGCTTCATACGATGAAAAAGAAGCGATCTGAACAAAATAGCTTTCACTTGAATTTGGGTTGCTCTTTTTTGAGATGAGTGAAGAGGGAGTACTTACCCCGCACTCATCATACGTAGCTCCCGTACTATGACCTCTTGGAGCATCACTTGGCCAGTTGCCGCTATCGGTTTTTAAAACCGTCACTCTCACCTTTGCCGTTCCCTTTTTATCCATCTTTATATCAATAGCAGCAGAATAAGACAGATCGATCACGCGATTTCTCAAAAACGGTCCCCGATCATTGATGCGCACTACCGTACTTTTACCGTTTTCTAAATTATCCACTCTTACAACCGTATCCATAGGCCAGGTTTTATGCGCTGCTGTGTAGGCGTATTTGTTATAGATCTCTCCGTTGCTGGTTTTTTTGCCGTGAAAATCCGGACCGTACCAACTTGCCATCCCCTCCATAATCTGTCCGACCTCTACGGTATGGGGGCAGTACTGCACCCCAAAAACACTGTAGGGGCGAAACGTCGCACGATGAATCGCTCTTTTTTTTGAAACAGGAACCTGTGCGGTTGAGGGAGTACTTTTATACGATCCTGCACCATAATACACCCCACTGCTACCGCATCCGCTCAACAAAGCTAGACCCAAAAGCGATAAAAAGAGCTTTACACTAATTTGCCACAACTAACTGTTCTCCGATATAGACTATGCTGTTGTTTTTGTTATTGATCTGTTTGAGCTTATTGATCGTTGTTTTAAATTTTCGTGCGATCTTGCTTAGCGTATCTCCGCTTTGTACCTCATATACCCTTGGGTTGAGCCTTTGGTACTCATTTTTGGCAACGGGAATGATCAGCTTTTGCTGAGGGTGGATGATGTGAGAATTTATATTGTTAAACTCCATCACCAAATCGGTATTGACTTTATATCTTCTAGAAATTGCCCCAAGCGTTTCTCCGCTTGTAACCTCATGCATCACATAAAAGTTTTTAAGATCATCACTGTTATAGTAAGCTTTAAAATCGATAAGATTCATATAGGGGATATAGATATCGTAACGCTTGCTATCAGGAGGGGTAATTCCATGTTTTAAGTGAGGATTATAGGTTTGCAGCTGCAATGCATCTACACGAATGATTTGCGAAATCCTCTCAATACTTTCTCCTCCGGGGACGCTAACTTTAGCAAGAGAGTATGCTTCACCCCGATTGAGCAGATAATCAAAATTACTATTGAGCATCAACTCTTTATTTTGCGCAATAAGTGTAAACTGTACAATCTTTTTGATGTAATTACGCGTCTCTCTGGGCAAATATTTTTTCTTTTCATCGATCAATACTTCAAGCTTATCGCTACCGGCTCTTTTGATAGCGCGTGATACTCGTCCCTCCCCGCCGTTATATGCAAGTGCTGCTAAATACCACTTTCCAAAACGGTTGTGCAGATACTGCAAATACGCAATTGCCGCTTGGGTTGATTTAACCGGATCACGCCGCTCATCTACATATCTATCAATACGCAGTCCAAACTTTTGCGCTGTGTAGGGCATAAACTGCCATAATCCCGATGCGCTTGCGTGGGAAAACGCTTTGAGACTAAATCCCGATTCCGCCATCGCCATGTACAAAAACGATTCGGGAATACCCGCATCTTGAATCTTTTGTCTGACTTTGGGTACATATGCAAACCCGCGATTCATCGCCGCAAAAAAAGTTTTTTGATTTGCAAGCTTTGAGGGGTTTTCAAAATCTTTATACAGCTGCGTATTGATAAAACTTCGCTCTATATCCAAAGAGTCCAACACTTCTGCTTTGCTAATATTGGTACGCGTTTCTATAAATCCAAAACTCATTGAAAAAAGAGATAAAAATAGTATGATGACTTTCAAAAATTTGCCTTTTTTAGTTCATATTATATCTTATTTTAACTGTTTAAACTCTTTAAACAATCTATTAGTATTCTCACGCAGTATCGTTTCTACCTGCGAAATATCAAGCCCACGCAACTGTGCAATCGACGCAACGATAAGCGGAATATAGGAGGGTTCGTTTCTTGATCCTCGGTGTGGATGGGGCGTGAGATAGGGTGCATCGGTTTCAACGACAAGCTTTTCAAGCGGTATCTTTGGCAATACCTCTTTGATTTTTTTAGCGTTTTTAAACGTCAGCACTCCTCCGATTCCAAAATAAAATCCATTGTCTGCTAGATCAAGCAGATGCTCACTTGCGTTATAGCAGTGCAGCACCCCGCCTACATTGGCATATCTACAAAGCAGCTGCTTTGAAATATCGCTTGCTTCTCGGATATGGACAATGAGAGGTTTTTCATATCTATTAGCAAGCTCAATCTGTTTT
>JBNJHJ010000061.1:0-8855 GCA_051748365.1 Campylobacterota bacterium | reverse complement strand
GGTGCATGGGTATCAAAGCAAAGCTCTATCATCAGTACACGAAAGCTGTTGGAGCAAAAGATGCAAGAGGTGAAGCAACGGTTTAAAGACGGTAAGGTTCCTATACCTGATTTTTGGGGCGGATACAAGATCATCCCCACTCGTTTTGAGTTTTGGCAGGGGCGCGAAAATAGGCTGCATGATCGGTTTGAGTATGCACAAGATGCACAAAATTGGCAGATACAAAGACTGAGTCCATAAATTGAATGAGAAATAAAAAGGGAAGAAGATGACAGTAGCAGGAAAACTATACGGTGGATTTGGATTGGTTATCGCATTGATGGCGATATTGAGTTTTGTGGGGATACAAAGAGTGGGGTTTATTGATCATACCTTAGAAGAGATTACGGATGTAAACTCCGTAAAACAGCGCTATGCGATCAATTTTAGAGGCAGCGTGCACGATAGAGCGATCGCTATACGTGATGTAGTGTTGTATGATGATAGCCAAAAGATAGACCAAGCAGTCGCGCAGATACGGGAGTTAGAGCAGTTTTATGCAAAATCCGAGCAACCGATGGATGCAATCTTTGCAAAGGGTACCAATGTCACACAAAAAGAAAGAGATATACTCGCAGATATCAAAGCGGTGCAGCAGCGCACATTGCCGCTAGTGGAGCAGATCATTACACTCACAAGATCGGGTAAAGATAGCGAAGCCAAAGAGGTGTTGTTGCAAGAAGCGAGTCAAAACTTTACACAGTGGTTAGGCGTGATCAATGAATTTATCGACCACCAAGAAGCAAAAAACCAAGAAGCAACACCTAAAGCTAGAGAGGTAGCAAGCGGGTTTAGCATGTTGATGATTTCTCTTTTGATTGCTGCGCTTATTATCGGTATAGCCGTAGCGTACTTTATCTCATCGCAACTTACTAAAGCATTGGGTGCGCAGCCGCAAGAGGTTGCCGATATCGTTGCTAAAGTTGCCGATGGTGATTTGCAGCTACAAAAGAAAAATAGTTATCCAAACAGTACGATGGATGCCGTAGCGTCGATGCAGAAAAAACTCACCCAAATCGTGCGGCAGATCAAAGACGCTTCAAGTACACTTGCGCAAAAATCCGACAGTGTGCAAAATGCAACCAATGAAACAAGTTCTGTAGCGATAAAACAGGAAAAGATCGCAACTAAACTTGCCGATGATGTGGTTCAGATCAGTCAAAGTATCCAGGATATCGTGACGATTGCGAAAAATACCGAAAGTAACTCAAGCCAGAGTGCGCAACTGTCTCAAAAGGGAAGTCGCGCGGCAACATCGACTGCAGGCAAGATGGAATCGGTGACGCAATCGGTGCGACACTCTGCCGATAGAGTTAAGATGTTAGATGAGCATGTTCAAAATATAAGCGGCAGTACAACGCTCATTCAAGAGGTGACGGAGCAGACAAACCTGCTTGCCCTTAATGCCGCTATTGAAGCAGCAAGAGCCGGAGATGCAGGAAGAGGGTTTGCAGTAGTCGCAGAAGAGATAAGAAAGCTTGCGGAAAAAACGGATAAAACAACCGATGAGATCACAAGGATGGTCAAGCTAATTCAAGATGAAACAACGCAAGCGGTGGATGAGATGGAGCAGGTCGTTAGTGAAGTTGAAAGTAGTTATGAGTTAGCCAATGAAGCGGCAAAGATGCTTGAAGATATCTATTCTCAAACCAATGAATCGCTATCGCATGCTAAAGAAACGGCAGAAGCCTCCACGCAGCAAGCAAGTCGTGTACAAGAGTTGTCAAAAGATATAGAGGCGATTGAAAAATCGTCAAAATCCACTGTGACAGCGATGCAGGAGGGTAAAAAAACCGTTACGGAATTAAAAAAGATCGCCGGTGATCTTCAAGAATTGATGGATTATTTTAAAAATTAGCCATAGGTTGCAAAATTTTGCAACCTATGGGCAAAACTTTACCTGTTTTTAAATATAATTTGCTATCATTGCAACACGGTTTCGGAGTATAGCGCAGCCTGGTAGCGCGTTACCTTGGGGTGGTAGAGGTCGTCGGTTCAAATCCGGCTACTCCGACCAGTAACATTTTCAACTTTTTTACCCTCCATTCAATTCCTTAAAGTAAATTTTCATAATTTTTTCCAAATAAAGTACTCTATTATAAAACAACTGCTACTATCTTTTTTTAATTATACGGGGCAAAATAGATTTTGAGGGAAACAGATGCACAAAAAACTTGAGGCTTTGAAAAAGAGCCAAAATATAGAGAGTATTTTAGAAAAAAATTCGCAACTAGATAAAAAAACATTGATCCTAAGCAGCAGCTTTTTGATATTTTTTGTAGTGGTGGCGATGTTTGATCCAAAACTTTTATCACATATCGTTGATACGGGCTTTGCTCTATCATCACAGTTTTTTGGAGCGTATTGGCAGTTTTTGATGGTGGCTACTTTTTTTGTAGGTATAGCACTGGCCTTGGGTTCTACAGGGTCAGTGATCCTTGGCAATACCCAAAAAAAGGAGATGAGCACTTTTGCGTGGATTGCGGTGATTATGTGTACGCTCTTAGCAGGTGGTGGCGTGTTTTGGGCAGCGGGAGAGCCAATAGCACACTTTATCAATCCTCCGCCGTATTATGGTGAGCAAACTGATCTATTTCAAAAAGCGATCAATGCCCTTTCGCAATCATTTATGCACTGGGGATTTTTGGCATGGGCGATTTTGGGGACTTTGACAACTATTGTTTTGATGTATCTACACTACAACAAAGGCTTGCCACTGAAGCCTCGAACTCTTCTGTATCCTCTTTTTGGAGAAAGAGCGATTACAGGGTGGATCGGCTCTTTTGTTGATGCTTTTTGTATTATTGCCGTTGCTGCTGGGACTATTGGTCCTATCGGGTTTTTGGGATTGCAAGTTTCTTATGCATTGAATGAACTGTTTGAGATACCTGATAACTTTGTGACACAGTTTACTATCGTGCTCGTGGCTATTATCATCTACACTATCTCAGCACTGAGTGGTCTTACGCGTGGTATTGAAATGCTGAGCAAATGGAATATTATCTTAGCAGTGTTTTTGATGTTTTATATTTTTGTGTTTGGGCCTACTGCTTTTATTGTTGATTCTTATATTCAAGGGGTCGGTACCGTAGTGCAAAACTTTGTTCCTATGGCAACATACAGAGGTGACACTGCTTGGCTTAGCTGGTGGACGATCTTTTTTTGGGGCTGGTTTATCGGCTATGGTCCTATGATGGCGATATTTATCGCACGAATAAGCAGGGGTCGAAGTATCAGGGCTTTGATCGTTGCCGTGAGTATTTTTGCGCCGCTTATTACGATGTTTTGGTTTACTATAGTAGGCGGTGCGGGGCTATCATTTGAGATCGCACAACCCGGTGTTATTAGTGAAGCGTTTAAGGGTTTTAATCTTCCCGCATCGCTTTTAGCCATTACGCAGTCTTTGCCGTTTCCTCTTGTGATGTCAATGCTTTTTTTAGTGTTGACGATTATTTTTATTGTCACGACAGGTGATTCTATGACTTACACAATGAGTGTAGTGGTAAGCGGTAGCACGCAGCCCCATCCCTATCTAAGGATGTTTTGGGGTATCTTGCTGGGGGCTTTAGCTATTGTGCTTATCTCTATAGGCTCAGGCGGGATATCAGCGTTGCAATCGTTTATCGTTATCACCGCCGTTCCCGTATCGCTTATTTTGCTACCGGCACTTTGGAACGCACCCCAAATAGCTATGAAGATGGCAAAAGAGCAGGGGATTAAATAGAAGTAAAAATCCCGTCATCGAGACGGTCGAACATGAGAGTTTGCTGTGCTCAATGCCGTGTATACGCTTTAAAATAGTTAAAAGTTTGCAACCTCATACACCTCTTGTGCGACCTTTTGTGCCATTGTGTCTAAAACATGCTGCGGCGTAGTTTCAGTGTGTCCAAGCCACTTTTTTATGTACAAGTCGCCGCCATAAATCTTAGCTTGTTTGGTGATATCAAATACCCTATAGCGTGAATCATTGCCAACATATGCTTGATATGCAAAATTTCCATAATTGTTAGCGGGATTATAATCAATGAGGTGATCTTGAAAATGTTTGGCTAAGCAGATCCAGTTAAAGCCGAGATTTTTTATAAAATAGCTTGCTACAAGCTGTCGGTTTCGGTTGCTAAGCCACCCTGTTGCGTGTAGTTGCCTCAAAGCAGCATCGATGATAGCTACACCGTTTTGAGCTTCAAAAAAGCGATCTATCCTTTCTTCGTCACGAAAATAATCAAAACGGGTTTTTTTAAGCCCTGAAGATAAGAATAGCCTATTGTCACTTCCATCCATCACAAGATGAAAAAAATCTCTCCACAAAAGTTCAAAATAGATCCAGTATGAAGATTTGGAGCGGTGTGTTTTGGCTTCATACTCTTTGATACTGCTGTAGATAGTTCTTGCACTGATACAACCGATACTGAGGTAGGGAGAAAACTTGCATGAATTATCAAACCCATCTACTTGATCTCTTCGGGCTTTGTAGCTATGAAAAAAATCGCTGTAATACGCTACTTGTTTCAAAGCTGCATCCTCACCACCTCTAAAATCAGCATGCTGCAAAAGTGGTTTTATAGTGCGTGAGGGATAGTCTATTGTTGTGCAGTTTTGAGGCATTGGTAGCGGGGGTGTAATATCAAGTTTTTCAGCCTTTTTTCGAAAATGACTAAAACTTTTTGTGTAATCAAAAGTAAAGGGTTCTATCATTGTTTGGTTGTAATAGCTTTTGTGGCAAAATTGAGCTAAATCTTTTTCTAAGCGCTTCTCATAGATTCCCACCTCCTTTGCAAAAAATACTGTTATCAAAAACTTTTGTGAGAGTTGCATCAGTGTTTCTTGTAAGTTATCAACGACAGCGAGATGTATGCCTAGCTTTTGTAGATTGTGTTGCAAGTTTATTAGTGCTTCATATATAAAATTGGTTTGAAATCTGTTTTTTGTATTAATAATGTGGTGGGGGTAAAGTGCTAGTAGGGGAATATTGTCTTTGGCCGCTTCATAAAGTGGCGCATTATCTGTTACTCGAAGATTGTTTCTAAAAACAACAATATAGAGTTTTGTCTTTGCATGCTGCATGATACTCTCTTTTGATAAATTTATTTTACTAAGATTATTTTAGCACAATAAAAAACTGCACAACTCATAAACTTCTAATCCTTTACAAGTTATAATCTCGTAATGTTTAAAGGATCATCATGTTTCATCTTTCACGTAACAAAACCGATGTCAAAACGGAGTTTACCGCAGGGTTTACTACCTTTTTGACGATGCTGTATATCGTGCCTGTTAACGGCTTTATCTTAAGCGATGCGGGGATGCCTATGGGCGCAGTGATCACCGCTACGGCACTGATTACTATTTTGGCAACGGCATTTAGCGGTATCTGGTCAAATACTCCTATAGCTATGAGCGTTGGTATGGGGCTTAATGCGTATTTTTCCTATGGGCTTGTGCTTGGGATGGGGATCCCTTGGCAAAGTGCTTTGGGAATCGTGTTTTTGTCGGGGGTGCTGTTTGTGATCCTTTCATTTACAAAATTTCGGGTGTGGATCATGACCTCTATACCACTTGATCTGCGCCGTGCTATCAGTGCGGGGATCGGGGCGTTTATTGCTTTTATCGGGCTCAAGCAGATGGGAGTGATCGCCCCTAGTGATGCGACGCTTGTCACACTGGGTGATTTTAGCTCACCGCTTGTGCTGCTTGGGGTATTTGGGACGGTTTTGAGCTTTATTTTGTACTCGTTTCAGCTTCGCGGCGCATTTGTCCTTTCTATCTTGATCACTGCTATTGTGGGGTGGGTCTTTGGATTGGGGCAGATGCCAAAGGAGCTTTTTTCACTGCCTCATTCCATTGCACCGCTTGCGTTTGAGCTTGATATCCTCTCGGTGCTTACCCTTTCGATGCTACCTGTTATCATCACTTTTTTGATCACGGATATGTTTGATACGCTTGGTACGCTCACGGGTGTGGGCACACGCGCAAAGCTGTTTCAAACCAATGACAAAGATGATAAATCGCTTGAAAAGACCCTTGAAGCTGACGCTTTGGCAACAGTGGGCGGGAGTTTGATGGGTGTAAGTACCACCACTGCGTTTGTAGAATCGGCTAGCGGGGTTGAAGAGGGCGGACGTACGGGGTTGACTGCACTGTTTACGGCGATGTTTTTTATTCTTACGCTTTTTATGCTGCCGCTTTTTGAATCGATTCCCTCTAACGCGATCTATCCGGTGCTTGTTGTGGTGGGGGTTTTGATGTTTAGCGAACTTGGCAAGGTCGATTTTGACAGTGCCGATCTTGCTACAAAAACAGGTGTTTTTATGGTTGTGATGCTGATGCCGCTAACCTTTTCTATCACCAACGGGATTGCGGCGGGGTTTTTGCTCTATACGATCTTAAAGTTAGTCAAAAAAGAGTACAAAGCCCTAAACGGCGGGCTTTTGACTATTGCGTTTATCAGTTTGCTTGCGTTTATATTGTAGCACTCTGTTTATCTGTGTTATAATACTGTATTACAAAATACAAAGGATCTGTGATGGTGGCTACGGTACGATTAGATAGTGACTTACAGGAGCTACTTAATAGAGTTTCTAAATCGCTGCATAAGAAAAAAAGTGATGTGATAAGAGAAGCGATCACTCTATACGCCCAAGATGTTGAAAAAAATAGAAAATCAAGAATCTTACAAGCAGTTGAGAAGACAAAAGATATTGATAAAAAAGAGTTTCGTGATTTTGATGGAGTGGTTGATGAAGGTTTGTAGAGGTGAAATATGGCTTGTGAATCTCAATCCCGTTAAAAAAAATAATGAGATGGGCAAGGTGCGACCGGCACTTGTATTTCAAAATAATGCGCTTAATCACAGCCCTTACCCTACAACGATTATCATTCCACTAAGTTCACAGCTTGTCTGTGATAGCCAACCTATTCGCTACAAAATCGGTAAAAGAGAAGATTTAGAACAAGATTCAGATCTTGTGCTTACACAGGTGAGAGCTGTTGATAATGCTAGGTTTGTCAAAAAATTAGCAACAGTAACAGCAAAAGAGATGCAAGAAGTGAAAAAGCTTTTTGATGAGATCACAACATAAAAAGGAAAGTTTTGCATAAATATTATTACGGGTATGATGAGTTTAAAAACGATGTCAAAGAGTTGGAGAAAAAGGTAGCTTCCTTTGGTGCCGACACCTTTGTTGCCGTAGCTAGAGGCGGATTGACGCTGGGGCATTTTTTGGCGCACAATCTTGATACAAGAAGGCTGTATACGATCAACTCTATCCATTACGAAAAAGAAAAAAAGCTTGATAGTTTTGATATTTTCAATATTCCAAATCTAAAAGATGCCAAAAAGGTGTTGCTGCTTGATGATATCGTCGATAGCGGCGAAACGATGGAGGAGTTGCTGCAGGTTTTGGGTGCAAAATATCCCGGTATCGAGTTTAAACTCGCAACGATATTTTACAAACCCGCTGCAAAGGTTCAGCCTGATTTTGCGCTCAAGCAAGCGTATGAGTGGATCGATTTTTTTTGGGAAGTAGACACGGCAAGGTAGCGTGATGAGTGAAGCAAACCTTGCTATCTTTACGATCGGGTCGCTCTTTGTTTTAGGGTTAATAGCTGATATCGTCGGTCGCAAAACCTTTTTGCCCCGCGTGACTATCTTGCTGCTTTGCGGCGTACTTGTCGGACCGCAGGTGCTTGATCTTTTGCCGCGTTTTTTTGTAGATGACTGGTTTGAAGTGATCACGGATATCTCTTTGGGGATGATAGGATTTTTATTGGGACAAAAGCTTACTTTGCCCAAACTCTTTGGTCTTGGCAAAGCCGTGATTACGATCTCTTTGTTTAAAGTCTTGATCACTTTTGTCATTGTCCTTGGCTCTTTATACGCTCTCACAAGCAATCTGCAAGCTGCGATCTTGCTTGCTGCTATCGCTTCTCCTAGTGCTCCTGCTGCAATTTACGATCTGATTCAAGAGTTGCGAGTGCAAAACAGTTTTAGCGATAAGCTTTTAAGCATCGTCGCAATTGATGATCTGTGGGGGATTGTGCTGTTTGTGTTTAGCCTCTCTTTTGTGGCGATTCTTGGGGCAAACAGTGATTGGGTGCAGCATCTGCAGCACGGCTTTGTTGAAATATTTGGCAGTATCGGGCTAGGTGTGGGTTTTGGGCTTGTGGTAGCGTGGATAACAGGACGCATCCAAAGAGGCGAACCCACGCAAGCAGAAGCTCTAGGCGCGATCTTTTTAACCATTTCGCTTGCAACGTATTTTGAGCTCTCACCGCTGTTAAGTGCCGTGGTTTTGGGCATCACCGTAGCTAATGTCGCCAAACATCACAACACCCCGTTTGAAGCGATCAAGGGGTTTGAATGGCCCTTTTTGATCATCTTCTTTCTTCTTGCGGGAGCTTCGCTGCATCTTGATGCACTGCTGAGTGTGGGGTTTATCGGCGCTGCTTATATCCTCTCAAGAGCGTGCGGTATCTTTTTGGGGGCGTATATAGGTGCCAAAAAAAGTGCACAGGATAGCTTTACGCAAAAAAATCTCGGGTTGACGCTACTGCCCCAAGCAGGTGTTGCAGTAGGGATGGCGCTGATGGCGGCGCAAAGTTTTGGGGAGCTTAAGGATATCATTTTACCCGTAGTGATAGGCGCAACGGTCGTTTTTGAACTTCTAGGACCTATCTTAGCGCGTAGGGTGTTGCAAAAGGCAAAGGATTAGCTAGAGTACTTTTTGCGTAGTTTAAACTGCGCAATTTTTTTATCTTCGACGATAATATGATGGACTAGCCAGATATCGATATACTCGATCAGTTTGCGCTCAAAA
>JBNJHJ010000060.1:0-8954 GCA_051748365.1 Campylobacterota bacterium | reverse complement strand
TGCTTCGATCAGCTTTTCAAGAGATGATGGATTGTAGGGGCTTTCGTTCATATTATCCTCTCCGTGAAGTTCACTGGGGCGGATATTGTGGCATCCGTAAAAAGGAGCGACATTATAACTACTCAACGGCGTTTTGACCATCTTGGTTAGATTATCCAAGCCGTAATCCTCAATCAGTGCGTACTGAAAGTGTCTGATTCTTGAAGTGCCCTTGTACTCAAGCCCTACTTCGGCTAATTTTTCATTGACCTGCTCTTTGAGCTTTGCATCGCTATCAAGAGCGTGCTTTGTTTGAGCGGTATTAAGCTGGCATGTATTGCAGATAGTGACCATCTCTAAACCCTGTTTTTCGGCATAGCAGATGTTTCGCGCATTGAGAACATGGGATAAAAAGGGATCAAAATCCTGCAAGTGACTTGCCCCGCAACAGGTTGCTTCATCAAGCAGTGTCAGCTCAATATCCAAAGCCTTTGCAACTGCTAGCGTTGAACTTAACTGTTCAGGAGTAGACTCTCTTGCGGTACATCCGGTAAATAGTGCATACTTTAATCGGCTCATTTTACGCTCCCTTTGTACTCTTCAACCGTGCTTGAAGATTGGATTAATTTTTTGACCTCATCAAGGTTTTTACTCTTTGGCATCTTCCAAGGCGGAACAATCTTGCCCTTTTTCATCATAGCAAACGCTTCAGGCAGGTGCTTAAGCACCCCAAAGTTTCCTTCACTGTAGCGCACTAACTCACCCTCATCAAGCAGTCCGTGCTTTTTGATTGAGTGCTTAAACCCTACTGCATGCTTACTAGCAACATTTTTTTGCGCTTGATTATGCGCAAAGAGTTGGTTGTGCAGCTTTGTGATCTTGTCAATGGGGTTTAACTCTTTTGGACACGCCTGTGCACACTCGTTACACTTCACGCAATCCCACACCCCGCTACCGAGTTGATCGACTATGCTAAGTCTCTGCGCGGTTGCATTGTCTCGGCTATCGGCATTGAATCGGTACGCTTTTGTCAGTGCTGCAGGTCCTAAGTACTCTTTATTAACACTCAAACTCGAACACGCATAGAAGCAATTACCGCACTGTATACAGTAATCAGCTTCTTCTAACTGCTCCGCTTCCTCAGCGGCAATGATATTTTCACTTTCGGGATACTCTGCAACCTCTGCAACAAGATAGGGTTTGACCGCATCATATTTTTGCCAAAAATCTTTTTTATCGATCACCATATCTTTGATCACGCGGTTCATATCCTGAGGCTCAACCGTCAATTCGTTACCAAAAAGCTGCACAAGTTCAAGCACGTTTACCTTACATGAAAGTACGGGCTTATTGTTTACTTTAATAGCACAACTGCCGCAGATTCCGTGCCGACAGCTTCGTCGGTAGCTAAATGAACCGTCTTTTTCCCATTTTATCTTATTTAAAATATCAAGTACCAAATCATCTTGTCCCACCTCGATCTCATACTTTTTATAATAGGGCAGATAGTCGGTTTGGGCGTTGAATCTAAAAACATTGAATGTTATCTTTTGTGTTTGCATCATCTATCCTTAATATGTTCTTTCTTTAACTTCATGCTTGCCTAGAACCACATCAGCGTATTCAAGCGATATCTTGCCCTCACTATCCATATATCCAAAGGTATGCTTTAAAAACTTTGCATCATCACGTGTGGGGTAATCTTCTCTAAAGTGCGCGCCGCGGCTCTCTTTTCGCGCTAGTGCCCCCTCAACGATAAAGCTTGAAAAATCGATCAAATGCCCCAGTTCGATCGCTTCTTGCAAATCGGTGTTATACACGGTTGACTTATCGTCAATTCGGATATCTTTGTACCTTTTTTTAAGTTCGGCTATCTTTTCTTTTTGCTTTAAAAGCGTATTTTCGGTTCTAAAAACTCCCGCATCAAAGGTCATACTCTCTTGTAACTCTTCACGCAATTTAGCCACACGCTCGCTTCCGTTATTTTCCAAAATCTGCTTGATTCGTTCAAAACTTTGCGCAGCTTTTTGTGTATCGGCTTCTTTATACGAAATCCCGTCAACCTCTTGAGCGATATTTTTTCCTACATGCCGCCCAAAAAAGAGTGCTTCAAGCACCGAGTTTGCGCCTAATCGGTTTGCTCCGTGTACGCTTACACAGCTACACTCTCCCGCTGCATAAAACCCCTCGACAATCTCTTGTGGGTTTTTGCGTACGTTTCCGCCGATGGTACAGGGAATGCCGCCCATAGAATAATGCGCCGTTGCGGCGATATGGATCGGTTCGGTGATCATATCTTGCCCTAAAAACGTCAGTGCCAAATCACGCAATTCAGGCAGACGCTGCATAATGATATCTTCTCCAAGATGCGTCAAATCTATCGCTACGGCATCTTTGTTTGCCCCTACACCTCTTCCTTCGCGAATTTCGGTGGTGATAGCGCGGCTCACCACATCTCGTGGGGCTAACTCCATCTTCTCTTTAGCATACTTTTCCATAAACCGCTCTCCAAGCGAGTTATACAGCCTTCCGCCCTCACCGCGCGCTGCTTCTGAGATCAAAACACCGCTTCCGGCAAGTCCTGTGGGGTGAAACTGTACAAATTCCATATCCTCTAGCGGTAATCCGTGTCGTGCAACGATCGCAAGTGCATCACCGGTGTTTGCGTGTGCGTTTGAATTTATCCCAAAAGCTCTCCCGTAGCCGCCGGTTGCAAACATCACCGCTTTAGCATTAAATATCGCAGGCTTTGTATTGGTAATATCATAGGCTACCACGCCGTTTACCTTGCCATCTTCATACAAAATATCCATACAGTACCACTCATCAAACACTTCGACGTTTTGTCTGTGCATCTGCTCATACACCGTCTGCAATAATGTCAATCCCGTTCTATCTTTTGCATAGCAAGCTCGTGGCTTTGACTGTCCGCCAAAGGGGCGTTGGGCGATTTTGCCTTCTCCGTCACGACTAAACGCCGCACCCATCTGCTCTGCCCATCGAATCGTTTCGGGAGCTTTTGAACACATCAACTCTACCGCATCTTGATCGGCTAAGTAATCGCTTCCTTTGATCGTGTCAAATTCATGCAGCTCAATGCTATCTTCTTCTGAAAGGGCTGCGTTGATGCCGCCCTGTGCAGCTCCGGAGTGGCTTCTTAGAGGATGTAGTTTTGTAATCACGGCAACACGCTTGCCCGCAACTTGCAACTCTCTTGCTGCAGCAAGTCCCGCAAGCCCTGCTCCGACAATCACTACATCATACTTTTTAATCTCAATACTCATATCTATCCTTTAAAGAGCAATCTGTTAAGTATAATTTTTCCTTATCTTACTACACTTTTCTTTAATGTAACTTTATGAAACGAATGAGAAAATGAAAGATTTTAAAATAGTGTCAAAAAGTAGCACAGTGGGGATTTTAAGTATTATTTTGAGTTATATTTTTTATAAATTTAATCACACTGTTTAAAATGCTACTTTTTGTAACACTAAACAGTGTTTTTATCTTATTGCACGGGAAGTTTTTGTACTACCCAATCATTGGCAAAGCCCTCTGTTACATTGTAAACTTCGTTAAATCCCTCGTTTGCTAAGATATTTGCCGCTTCTTTGGTACGAGAGCCTGTGCGACAGATGAGAATAACGGGTGTATCGTAAGAACCTAGCTGCTCATATACATTATCAACAAAACGCTCATTAAACACTCTTTCACCCTCCCTTTCAAAATAAACAGGCACAAGCGCAGCTCCCTTTGGATGGACTGAATCATACTCTCTTTGGGTGCGTACATCAAGTAACACTACGCCCTCTTGCTGCATAGCATAGGCTTGTTTTGCACTTAGATCATCGGCATAATAACTCTTTGCAAAGAGACAAAGGGGTAAAATCGTAACAATAAATAACTGTTTTAACATCTCTTTCCTTTTCTGTTGCATTAATTAATAAAAAAATAATTTTAGCTTAATTAGATACAATAACACAATGAAACACAATCTGCAACCGCTGAAAAATATACATATAGCTTATTTTAATAATTGTGATAACTGTATCAAATGCTGTGACGGTTCAAAATTTTTATTTGCACCGCTATTTCTTTCTGATATCAAAACCACCGCCCCGTTTTTTCCTACTGTTTTTATCAAAATTGATGCAACGTATAAACTTGTCTATCTACTTAGTGACGGCTTACCCTGCCCTTACCTCAAAAACGGGCGATGCAGTATATATGAGTCTCGTCCCCATGCGTGTTATACCTATCCCTTTACTCTATTTCAAAATGCGCTGCATCTAGATTTTGACTGCTACGGCGTGGGGTTGCAAGGAAGGGTCATTGCCACGGATTCTAGCTATGATCACAGCTTTTTTCATCCCCGCTTTATCAATTGGCAGCAAAAACAAAAAAAGACGCAGCATTTTATCAAAGCACAAAAAGGGTACAAAAAGTTAGGAAAAGTAGGAACAATTACGATCTATGGAGGAGTTGGAACAAGTAGCTATCATCAAGTGATGCAACGCTCTTTGCGGCATTTAACCGCCTTTGCAGGGTTTACCCCCGCAAAGTCTTAAGTCCTAAACTGGTTGAGTTTGGCATCTAGATCTTCGGTATGTTTATCAAGATAACTACTTGCTTCTGAAATCTCGGCAACACTTCTTTGGCTTGATTGTGAGTGTTTATTAATCTCTTCAATCTTATTAACAATCATCTCTATCTTTTTAGCGTTGTCAAGGTAATCTTGTACACTACCGTTTGCAATCTCTGTCGCTTTTTGCATCACTTCGGAAGTCTCTTCGATCTTATCTTCTACATCCAAAGCGATATCACTAAGCTTTTGAATACTTTGGGCATTGGTGTTCATCTGACCGCTTGCATCCACTACCGATTGTACCACTACGTTGATCGTTGCATTGATCTCAGTGAGTGATTTTTGCGTTCTCTCGGCAAGTTTTCGCACCTCATCGGCAACAACGGCAAATCCGCGTCCATGCTCTCCTGCTCGCGCTGCTTCGATAGCAGCATTAAGCGCTAGCAAGTTTGTCTGATCGGCGATATCCCCGATGATAGTAAGCACATCTTTGACCTGTTCTACATCTTGGCTTAACTGATTAAGCTTATCGGCAAGTTCGTTTTCAACATGCGCGGTATCTTGTACCGAATGTGAAAGCGACAATACCTGCGTTCTTGCTTCATTGAGCGTATTATTGGCTCTTTGCGTATCCTCAACGCTGCTTTTTGCCTCCTCTACAGAAGATTCAAACTCATTTTTAAGTTTTAATCCCTCTTTTGAAGTAAGCTCAACAATTTGTGCTTGATTTTTCGTATCTCTTGTAATGCTCACTGTGGTACTTGAGAGTTCACTAGAAATTGATGCGTTTTCTGAAGAGGATACTTTTGCTTCGCTGATAGACTCTTGCACCTTTTTGATAAACTCATTAATAGATCTGCTTGCCATACCGATCTCATCTTTACTATTGACAGGCAACCGTTTTGTCAAATCCCCATCCCCTGAAGCAAGATCGCACGCTAAATCTTTGAGGTTATTCAGCGGTTTGACAATAGAGCTGTTCATAATCACTAAGATCAAGATCACAACACCTAACGCTACTAAAGCAGATATCAAAATCAGCTGCGTTATCACCGAAGCACTCTCATCTAAAAATCGGCTGACGATCTCGCTTTTTTGACCGATCACAAAATGCCCCAGCGTTTGCCCGTTTAAACTCTCAATGGCAATAGCAGTAGTAAAATATTTCCCGTCATATACGCCGCTACTCTTTGCTTCATTGAAGTCTAGATCATTGAGTACGTAGCTTAAAAAATCTTTATCGGTATCGTTTTGTGCCAAATACTGCCCTCTAAAGCTTTGTTTTTCAGCCATAGACGGTGCTATAGAAAGCGCACTTTCATCCATAAAGTACAAAAATTCTATATCATTACCCTTGAGATCTCTTTTGATAGAGTTTAATCCACCCTCAAAGTTTGCTACCCCGATCACTTCGCCGCCATTGGTGATTGGAAACAAGCCTTTAAGACGCAAACCTTTTTTTGAAGGCTCCATCACCGCCATCGCTTCTTTGCTGCTGAGTACTTTTTTGTACGCTTGGCTATATTCTAACGACTCTCCATAACTATCCGGATCCCAGTTTTTGACAAATGATTGTAAATTTTTGTCGATGATATGGACGTTAACATTGTTGAAATTTGTGTTTTCCTTAAACGTCTTGCCCAATCCGTTTAATAGTTCAATCATCGATGCTCTATCGTTATCATGGAGTGCTTGGACTACATTTTGATTCGATGCTATTTGCAGTGCATTTGTTAGCCACGTATCTTTTTTAGCACTCAAAGCATTTTCAAACTCTTTAGTGATTGAAGCTTTTGTGACTTCTAGCGACTCTTTTTTGATGCTGTTTAACTGTGTTATCACAAATATACTTAGCACAACCCCTGCTACGACAAACGCTAATACAAATATACTCACTAGCTTTGCTTTTATACTTAAGTCTTTAAACCCCATACTCTCCCCTTACTATTAAATTATCAAATTGTAACATATAAATTAATTTTATCACCAAAATATCACAAAATTACTTCTTGTCCATACTCTTGGTAGATTGTCCAGTGATAATCGATAAACTCTTTGACCGATGCATCTTTTGGAATAAACCCGTTTTCAAGATTTAAAAATCGGCTCAAAAACTCTTTTGCATCTTTTTTGTTTAGATAATGCTGTGCAAGTTCTTTGTAGATTTCATAATACTGCTGCTTCATCTTTGTGTAGTTTGAATAATCAATATGCAGCATCTTATCCTCAAAACGTAGCACTTGGCTGTTAAAAAGAATATGCAGATGCAAAAGCCCCTCAACATAATAAGGACGCACTTCCCCGACCTCTTTCCACGCCATCAATCCTACCGCGCGGCTTACGGTATCATCGATTATGGGCTCGATCAATTCGCTGTGTTCATTTTCAAAAAATGTAATCAACCCGCCGCAGGTGGCTTTAAACTCTTCTATATTTTTAAACTGCGCGGTTTTGTTCATCTGCGATTCGGTGTCGCTATCAAGCCACAGGATATGCCCGTATTCGTGCCCGATAGTAGTAATATTGTAGACTTGATGCCACTTTTGTGTTTGCCCTAAAAACGCTTTTTTCTTTTGGATATAGGCTTTGCCAAACAGCTCTTGCGTGATCTTTAGCGTGGGTTTAGCCCGCTGACTTTGCAAAACAAAATCCGCAAAAGCAAAGATCTTTTTGCCGTGCGTGCTTGAAACCTCTTCATCATTGGGTACCACTTGAGCTGAAAATAGCCCGTTAAACTCTGCCCCGTAATACAGCATCGGCTTCCCGATATAGAGTTGCACACTATCAATTTGCGCTATATTTCGCTGCGTGACTTGCGTATCACAAAGCGTTGTTGCCATCTTTTTGATACGATGTTGCAATGTTGTATCGTTTTGTAGTGCAGGATTGATGATACGAAGATCCCACTCAAGCGCTACGGCTTTGCGAAAGTGGTCTTCATAATACTCTAGCGGATGCCCGATCTGCAGCGGTGTAGTGATCGCCATCCATTTTCTATCCACTTCACTCCAATACTGCACTAGCTCATCGGGATCGGTGTGGGCAAAGGCTTCTTTTATGGCTTGCAAATACTCAAGCCACTGCTTTTTTTGATCAAACACCCTATCTTCGTGTTTTTGAAGCTCTTGTATCATCTGCCCCAAAGCTTGCGTCACATCGCCGACCTCTTGCTCAAAGGCTTTGGCGTATGCAAGCTTTTTATACTCCCCGTTTTGGTTCTCAAGTACCGAGTAGCAGCGATCGCTGATCTCTTGACCGCACTTATCAAGGAGGTTTTTTTGATAGAGCATATCCATCACCTTGCCCTCATCGCCTTCAAAAAGTTCTAGCAACTCTTTATTGACGCCGTTGATGATGTGTGCTGTCCAACTGCTTTGCCATCCACTCATCGCAACACCAACACTATGAACGCCGTTAATAAGGGTGCGGTAAAAGGGCGTGAGTAACTTTTGTGTATCTATCCACGCAAGCAGTTCTTCATGCTTTTGTAAATGAATTGCCGCTACTTCATTGTAGATGCGCTCTTTGATCTCTATGATCGCCGCTTCATCTTTGCCGCTTTTTTTGAGCACCTGCTCTAAGCTATCATCACGCAGATTGATCACGCGCACAAGCATCGCCATCTTGTTATCATCCGTGGGCTCTAGCTGCGCTATCTTTAGCAGCCGCTCAATCTTTTCTTTTGCGGGGTGCATGGGGTCTTTAAGCAGTCCAAACCAGTCTTGCATCTTGGCATCTTGGCTTTCAAGCTTGTCATAGATACGCTGCAAATCTTGTAAAAACGTTTGCATCAATCCTCCTTGCAATTAAGCTGTAAGATCGGACGCATCAAATCCACGGCTTTGTAGCGATGCGAAAGCCCCTTTTTAACATCTTCGTCCAACTCTCCTAGCGTCTTTTTAAAGCCCTGTGGAATAAAGATAGGATCATACCCAAAGCCGTTGTTGCCTCTTGCTTCATTGATCACTTTGCCATGCATAAACCCATGCGTGGTAAATTCCATTTCACCGCACACCACCGCAATAGCTGCGGTATAAAAAGCCGGTGCTTCTTGCAAATCTTGCCCTCTAAGACGATCAATAAGTGCTTGTACGTTTTGCTTATCATCGGCACCGACTCCTGCATAGCGCGCGCTGTAGATCCCCGGTTCATTATCTAATAGCGGCACCGTAATCCCACTATCATCGGCTAAAACGATATGTTTGTACTCAAGCGCTTTTGCCACTGCGCGTGCTTTGATCAGGGCATTGTCTTTAAACGTATGCGCATCTTCAACGATCTCAAACGGCTCGATCAAATCGCTATACGCCACGACGCTAAAACCGTCAAACATCTTTTGCAGCTCTTTAACCTTGCCTTTGTTTTGGGTTGCTAGGATTATTTTTTGCAT
>JBNJHJ010000059.1:0-8955 GCA_051748365.1 Campylobacterota bacterium | reverse complement strand
CAAAAACAGAGCTAAAAACGGGAAATATATAGCCTGAAATGATATATTCACTCCCGTCTTTAGCTCTGTTTTTGAGCTTTCCTGCCCACGGTTTGCCATCTTTGAGCCGTTTCCAAATCCCCTCAAAATACTCCGGCGGCGTGTCGGGATGTCTGATGATGGAGTGGGGTTGTCCGATGAGCTCATTTTTGCTGTATTTGGAGAGTTTGACAAACGCATTATTGACCTCCGTAATCACACCGTTTGCATCTGTTTTCGAAACGATGGCGGCTTTGTTGACAAAGTTTTTAAACTGTTGCAACTCTTTTGAAATCTTTTTTTCTCTTTTGTATCCGATGAATAAGATCGTAAACGCACAAAACGCCATAGCGACTTTTGCGATAGAGCTTTGCTCGATCTCTTGTAGCGTTTGGCGCATCATCTGCTTTGATTGTAAAGAGATATCTTCGTGCATCAAAATTTGTTCGTGGTAGAGCGTGTAGGAGTCTATTAACTGTCTGTACTCAATATATAAAAATGTTATGATAATCAAAAATATCGCGACAAAAGCGATAATTACTTTGTCGATTGTATTTTCTTTCAAAAGTCTCCCTTAGCGTAATGTGTTTTTATTATATCAAATATATATTGCGATATGTGGTATAATTTTTAACAGGTATCAATTCTTTTGACAAAGTATCAACAATGCAAAAATTTTATTTACTTTTGACGTTTAAACTGATTTTTTTATTTTTCATGAGCGGGTGTGCGCCTAAGGTACAGCTTGAAGGCAGTGCTAAACTTTCGCTTGATTATGAGGGGGTGTATTACGGCGTGCTCCCTTGTGCTAATTGTGAAGGGATCAAAACCACGGTTGCGATTAAGCCAAATGAGCGTTATGAATTGAGTATGATCTATCTTGGAAAGCAGATAAACAATTATGAATCGGTCGGGGTTTTTATCTGGGACAGTAGCGGCAATAAGATCTATTTTGATGATGGAACGAAATATTTTGTTTCAGAGGATTATCTGCTGTTTTTAGACAGCCGTGGTCAAAAGATCGAGGGACCGCTTGCAAAGCAGTATCGCTTAGAGCGGTTTAACCTCAACCATGTACTACCCCATACTAATTTTGATCAAAATGCAACGCCTGAATAAGTTGTGAAGGCTTGTCGCCATACTCCCTATGACACTGTATAAATAGATCTTGCGCTCTTTGTTTCTCACCCTTTTTATAGTGCATCAGCGCTTTTTCATACAATGCTTTGATCTCATGGTTTTGTGGCGTATCAAACATCACTTCATAGACCGTGACGCTTTTGCTTTTGCCCTTGACCGTTACATCATCAAGCTCTCTTGTTAAAAACCCATCACCGATGCGTGCTTTTGTAAACTCTGTTATGACGATATGGACTCCGTACGTTTTACAAAGCCCCTCAACACGTGATGCAAGATTGACACTATCGCCGATAACGGAGTAATCAAAGCGCGATGCAGAGCCGATATTGCCCACAACGGCTTCTCCGGTGTTGATACCGGCACCAAAATCGATACTCGGTAGGTGCAAAGCATTGAGTTCATCATTGACATCTTTGAGTTTATGCAGCATCTCAAGAGCGGTTTTGACCGCTTTGATAGGGTGGTCTTTTACCTCTATGGGAGCGTTATAAAACGCCATGATCGCATCGCCGATATATTTATCAAGTGTGCCGCTATTATTTAGCACAATCTCAGTCATTGGCGTAAAGTAGCGCTCAAGTATAGAGATGAGATCTTGTGAAGAGACCTTTTCACTTAGTGTCGTAAACCCGCGTATATCGGTAAAGATAATCGTCACATCTCTTTTTTCACCGCCAAGTTGCAATCTAGCGGGGTCTTTGATGATCTCATCTAAAAGTTTCGGTGAGAGGTAGCTGCCAAACGCTCCTTTTAAAAACTTTTGCTCTTTGTCTCTTGCTTTGAACAAAAAGGCGCTGTTAAACGCAAGCAAAAGGATAAAGCCAAACAGCGGATAAAAGATATCGATCCAGATATGTCCGTAACTATAAAGATAGATATTGCCGATAATAAAGCCCGCTGCAACAACGCTATAGAGCACTATTCTATAGCTTAATTGTTTGAGCGCCTTATGTAAAAACAGTGGCAAGATGCTTAGCAGCAGAATAAATAAAAGCTCTATCTGAGGGTATTTTTGTAAAACGATATCTTGCAGGTAGTTTGAGATAAAACTATAATGAATAAGCGGTCCGGGAATCTGTCCAAGAGGCGTTGCTCGAATATCGCTCACACCTGCTTCACTCACTCCTAGAATCACGATCTTATCTTCAATCATGGAGTGGTCAAAATCTTTATCGTCGATATCGCTAAAAGAGAGCATATTGTACTCATTGATATCATAATAGTTTACACCCACAAACCCCGCATCGTCGATGACAAACTCCCGTTCATCTAACGAGATAGCATAATCATTGCCCTCTTGTTCGATAGAGATATCTTTATTGAGCATATAGCGTAGGGTTTGAATCCCAAGTGATGGGTAGATATTTTCATTGAAAAGATAGGCAATAGGGTATCTTCTAAAAAGAGCATCGCTATCGCTTACGGTAGAAAACACGCCGCTTAGCATACAGCTTTGCGTGATTTGGGGTATGTTGACCTCGGCGTGGCGGTACTGCATAAAAGGCACGTCTTGGATAAAAACCCGATGCAAAGCCGAATCGGTAAGGATGTCGTGGGTATCGGGGTTTAATACTTTTGTCGAATCGTTGCGCAAAAATATACCGCAAACGACGTTTGAAAGATCAAAAATAGCATCACCCAACGCTTCATCGGCACTTTGGTTTGTATTTTCTGAAAACACCATATCCAATACAACTACCTTTGCTCCTTGTAAGTGCTGCATCTTTTGCGCAAGCATCGCTCTATCCCACGGCCATCTCCCATATTTGGTGACGCTTTTTTCATCGATAGAGACAAAGACGATCTCTTGACTTGGTGTATATCTGTTGAAGCTGTATTTGAAATCATTGGTTTGGAGTGAAAGTTTATGAAATGGCTCGACCTTGTAGTGCCAAATCCCCACTACTGCTATAATAAGCAGTAGCGATAGGATTATACGTACCTTATCGGTAAAAATTTTCAAATCGCGAAAATTCATTGAGGTCTTCTTCATCTACGCTATTTTCATGCACGACGTTACCGTCAAAGCTGACTTTTTTATTCGGTTGCAGGGTAAACTGTTTTTTATACTCTACAAACTCTTCCATCAGCTTTGCTTTGTATTCATTATATTCACTTTGTAACTCTAGTTTGTATTTTTCATACGGTGTCAATTCACGCTCAACTTTGCGGTGTAGTTCAAACTCCCCCTCAAGCGCTTGTATATCAACTAGCCCCTCTTTAAGCGAAACATCCTTTGAACTGTTTGTATCGCTGATAATAAACTGCGTTCCTTTGACCCCTATTGTTGCAAAGTTTGTCGCAACCTCAATAGTATCAGCGTCTCTTTTTTTTACATCAAAAAACGCTGTGCCGCTTTCTTGCGCTATGGTCTGTGCATCGCTGATTTTCAGACGTGTTCTACTATCTAGCGTGACAAATGTGCCGTTTTGCAGATCCAGCGTCGCCATCGCATCTTTATAGGTGATAAGCAGATCATCTTGAAACAGTTTATCCCCCGCCGCCACACTTTGTCTTTGAATTGAATCAGCCTTGAGTATCCGTACATCTCCTTGTAGTTTTTCTATTGTTGCAACAACCTCTGCTTGTGCTGCAACGGCCAAAAATACAACCATCATCAGTAATCGCATTATATCCCCCTTTAATTGCGTGTGATTATAAATTATAGTTTAATTTTTATTATACTATACTGATTTACATTCAAAGGTCACAAAAAGGATAGTTTTGTCAAAAGTATATGAAGTTGTCATTGTAGGCAGTGGAGCAAGTGCCATGGCGTGTGCAGGAGTTTTAAATGCTCATGATGTAGCCGTTATCGAACAAAATAGCGAGATTGCAAAGAAGGTGCGTATTAGCGGTGGGGGTAAGTGTAATATTACAAATAAGTATATGGATGCTTCGCACTTTCTTGGCTCACAAGAGTTTGTCGCTCAAGCGCTTAAGCGTTTTGATGAACAAAACATGCTTACACTGCTTGCTAGATATAACGTACCCTATACATGTGATCCAAAAATTGTCAGAGGAACATACTTTTGTAACTCTTCTAAAGATGTGATAAAGCTTTACAAAAAGATGACAGACAAGGTACGGTTTTTCCTCTCTATGACTGTAAGTGAAGTTTGCAAAAGTGACGGTATCTTTACAATTGTTACCGATAAACAAACCTTTAAAGCAAGGCACGTAGTTGTTGCAAGCGGCGGGATCAGCTATGGGCAAGTAGGGGTTAGCGATATTGGATACAAAGTCGCAAAGAGTTTCGGGCACAAGGTAACAGATCCCGGTGCTGCACTTGTTGGTTTGACGGTACAAAAGCCGCAATTTTGGTTTAAAAAACTCAGTGGCTTAAGCATTGATGTGCGTGCATCGGTAGGCAATAAAGCGTTTGAAGGATCACTGCTTTTTACCCACAAAGGGATCAGTGGACCTGTTGTTTTGTCAACCTCCTTGTACTGGCAAAAAGGGCAGATAGTATTAGATTTTATGCCCAAAAATAATGTCAAAACATTTGTCAAATCAAAGCAATCTTTGAGTAATGCACTCCCTTTGCCAAAACGGTTTACAAAGCTGTTTTTAGAATCTATCGGTGTTGCGGATAGACCGTGTAAAGAGCTGTCAAAGAAAGATTTACAAAAACTCTCATGCCTGCATCACTATGAGCTATCGCCTGCGGGGAATTTTGGTTTGAGTAAAGCCGAAGTCACAAAAGGCGGTGTGGATACACAGCAGATAGATGCTTCGATGCAAAGTACGCAAGTAGAGGGGTTGTATTTTGTAGGTGAAGTGCTTGATGTTACTGGTGAACTTGGAGGGTACAATCTTCAATGGGCACACAGCAGCGGTTATATCTGTGCAAAAGCGATAGAGGCAAAGTTGCAATAAACATAATTATTGATTATAATATAGAAGTTTATAAGCAAGGTCACACATGAAAAAAAGACACTACCTCAAAACAAAAGATGTAGCGCAATCGGTGCATGCGTATGCTAAGAGCTTTAAAATCCCTACCAAAGAGGTTGATTTTAAGATAGCAGATGTTGTGACGCGCTACACAAATGATGAACAAAAAGAGTGGATTGAAGCTGAAGATAAAGAGAGCACTGCTAAACTCAAGGATCCGGAGTTTCTTTCTGATCCCTCTTTGAAAATTGAACAAGAGTTTGAAATAGAACTGTTTCACAATCACCGTAAGCACACATATCCACTCAAACTCGGCGCAAACAAAGACAAAACAAAAGTCGTTTTGGTAGTATTGGAAAAAACAAAACTCAAATACAGTCCAAAGATAAAGCACACCTTGCAAAATTTTATCCACAAACAGATGGCACTCAATGGATACTTGATCAATATATGGGATATTACAGAGCCGTTGCAAGAGTTTGTCGATGTGCTCGAAGAAGCGCAAAAGATCCGCTATGGACAAAGACAGTTTATTACCGTTGCACAATCACCGCTTCCTTTGATCCCTTCAACAGATGATAGCTTTATCTTGACCTACAAAAATGAAGAACGCTCACCATATACCAATGACCGTATCGATTACAAAAAACGTGAGTTTGCTTTTGGGGTAGAAGAGGGCGATCTGATCATGCAGTATATAAAACCTATTGAGGGAAGTGATGGTAGAGATTGTAAGGGGCAGTACCTCCACGCAGGAGAACCAAAACAAACGCAACAGCCAAGTTTTAGCGTGAGCCAAAAGATAGAGGCAAAAGAAGGTGACACTAGTATCGATTATATCGCCAAAAAAAGCGGGTATGTGATCTATGAAAACAATACATACGATATCGGTCAGTACTTAGAGGTAGAAACAGTTGATTTTAAAACAACGGGAGATATCGATCTAGGGATGCATAGCGATATCCGTCTGCTTGTAAACGGCAAGGGAGATATGAGTGATTCTGTAGGGCAGGGGATGGAGATCAATGCACACGAGATCAATGTCTTAAGCGGAACCGTAGGATCAGGTGTGCAGATCCATGCGCACAAGGTCAATATTGCAAGCGTTACTCATCAAAATAGCAAGATATACGCTGATGATGTGACTATAAATGTCCATAACGGCTATGTAAACGCAAAAACGGTGCATATCAAACGCTTAGAGGGTGGAGTGGTGCACGCGCACAAAGTGATTGTAGACCAAGCAGTCGGTGGAGAGATACGCGCAAGTGAAGTCTACATCGATACGCTGACTTCAAATTCTATGATCTATGCATCTAATATCATTGAAGTGACAAAGCTCAAGGGTGAAGATAATGAGTTTATGATCGATCCGGGGTTGGTTGATGGGCTTAAAGAGGAGATTGACACGATAGAATCAGAGATCGATAGATTCAAGCAGGCACGTGAAAACGTAGCAAAAGAGTTGATGCAAAAACGTAGAGGGTTAAAACAGAATGAATCGGTGCTAAAAAAGATTCGTGAACTGATTGAGACAAACAGACAAAAACAAGTAAAAACACCCGCTACCTATCTGCAAAAACTCCAAAAGATACAGGCACTTTTTAAAAGTGTTAAAATTTTGGAAGAGGAGGTAAAGCTACTTGATGAAGAGTTAAGTGACCTTCACACACAGATTGCGATCAAACAATCGATCGTGCTCAATGCCAAAGTGATCAATAAAAGCAGATGGAGTGGATACAATAAAGTTTCCTTTTCACTTCTTTCCCCCGAAATTGTTAAAGAAACTACAACGCAGGGTAAGAAAAATGTTATTATGCTCAAAGAGGGAAATGACGGAGGATACAAGATTGAATCATCGGATTTTGAGGAGATCGATTAGGGGGTGTTCCACGTGGAACATTGAGAGATGATAGTGTATCTATTTTTATAAATAAAGCTCAAGGAATGAGCATGGAGCATCAAGCGCTTTGAACCCAAATATTTTTCTCGCTCACTTTGATAGACTTTTCCATCGAGGTATCTATCGCTAAACTCAAACGAAGCTCCATAGAGCGGATCGCCGACGATTGGGTGTTCCACGTGGAACATATGTACGCGAAGCTGATGCGTACGACCGCTGTAGGGAGTCAGCTGCACAAGCGTAGTGTTGTTTTTGCTATTGTAGTAAAGCGGCTTGACAAAGGTTTTTGCCGCCTTTCCTTCTTGTGATATCTTGACCTTATGTTTACACTTTGTAAAATCGTGGGCGGTTTTGATAGGGGCATCGATTGTCATCGGTTTTGACACCTTGTTGTGAACAAGGGCAAGGTAGCGCTTTGTAACCTGCTGCATCTCAAACAGTGATTTTAACGCTTTGGTAGTGCCGTGGTTTTTACCGCAAAGTAGTAACCCGCTTGTTTCACGGTCAAGTCTATGTACGGGGTTTGCACGCTGCCCACCAAAGTGGCGGATCTCATCAAGCAGGGTATAGCCGCTGTAGTTTATCTGTGGATGGATATGCACTCCGCTTGGCTTGTCAAAAAGGAAAAAATCTTTTGTTTCAAAGATAGGTCGGCACCCTTTACTTTGTGGAATAAAGAGTTCTACGGTAATATCTCCTTCATGAAAAAGGGTCTTATTCTTGACAATATTGTCATCTATCATGATGCGGTTTGTGTCAAAAAGTCGCTGGATATAGTTGTAATCTAAAGAGAGTTTCTGCGCTAAAAAATTCGTTATTTTTTGGCGCGGTTTTATTTTGAAATTTACGGGTCTAAAAGGCATTTTCTTAGCTTCTTTTTATAATGTTTTACTATAATTTCATAAACTAAAAATGGAAACTTTCAAAGTAAACGATTGCAAGTTACACATTTTACAATTTAGATCAAATTATAGCAAAAGGTTACATCAAATGGTAGAACGATATGCACGAAAGCAGATGAGTGAAAAATGGACGATGCAGGCAAAATACGATGCGTGGCTAAAAGTAGAGATTGCAGCGACAAAAGCGTGGAATAAGCTTGGATTGGTGCCTGATGAGGATTGTCAAAAGATCGCTCAAAATGCTACCTTTGATATTGAAAGAATCGATGCGATAGAAAAAGAAACAAAGCATGACGTGATTGCGTTTTTGACCTCTGTGGGTGAAAGCTTAGGTGAGGAGAAGCGATGGGTACACTACGGCATGACAAGTAGTGATTGTATCGATACGGCAGTAGCGCTACAGATCAAAGATTCTTTAGAGCTTGTGATTGAAGATGTCAAGATGGTGATGGAGTCGATCCAAAAAAGAGCTGATGAGCACAAGATGACTTTGATGGTCGGAAGAAGCCACGGGATCCATGGAGAACCGATCACATTTGGTTTAGCTTTGGCAATTTGGTATGAAGAGATGAAGCGAAACTTACAAAACTTAGAACAAGCCCTTGACGTGATCAGCGTTGGACAGATAAGCGGAGCGATGGGAAACTTTGCACACGCGCCTTTGGAGGTTGAGGAGTATACGTGCAACGAACTTGGCCTCAAGCCCGCAGCCGTTTCAAATCAAGTAATCCAAAGAGATAGATACGCAAATGTAATGAACGCGCTTGCGCTGCTTGCAAGTAGTTGTGAAAAGTTTGCGGTACAGGTACGTCACTGGCAGCGAACGGAAGTGTATGAGGTAGAGGAGTACTTTGCCAAAGGACAGAAGGGAAGTTCGGCAATGCCGCACAAAAGAAATCCCGTGTTGACAGAAAACATCACCGGGCTTTGCCGTATGATTCGAAGCTACAGCATGCCTGCGATGGAAAACGTGGCGCTTTGGCATGAAAGAGATATTTCACACTCATCAGTAGAGCGCTTTATCTTGCCTGATGGATTTATCACGACTGATTTTATGCTCCACCGTCTCAATAACGTCATTGCAAACATGACGGT
>JBNJHJ010000058.1:0-9002 GCA_051748365.1 Campylobacterota bacterium | reverse complement strand
CAGCTTCACTAAAAAAGTTATCGTTTAACCTAGATTTGGACCTGCACTAGAAAAATCAAAAGAGCTATCGTCACTTTGATATTTTTTAAAGTTTTCTATAAACATCTTTGCCAGTTTTAAAACCGATGCATCATATTTTTCTTTTTCTGCCCAAGTTTCTCGAGGATTCAGTACTGCGGTATTAACTCCTTCTAACTTCTTAGGAATTGCTAAATTAAACACATCAAGCGTTTCAAACTCCGCCTCTTCGATACTACCGCTTAAGATACCGTCTATACACGCTCTTGTATCTTTGATACTCATTCTTTTACCGACTCCATAAGGACCGCCTGTCCATCCGGTGTTGACAAGATATACATTGACATTATGATCATCGATCTTACTACCGAGAAGTTTTGCATACACCGTTGGATGTAGCGGCAAAAAAGCTTCCCCAAAGCATGCGCTAAAGGTTGCAACAGGCTGAGTAATTCCTCTTTCAGTACCTGCAACTTTTGCAGTATAACCGCTTAAAAAATAATACATCGCTTGCTCTTTTGAAAGCTTGCTTACCGGCGGTAACACACCAAATGCATCAGCAGTTAAAAAAATAATATTCCTAGGGTGCCCTGCTTCCATCGATGGTCTGTGGTTTTTGATATGGTAGATAGGATACGAAACTCTTGTGTTTTCTGTTTTACTGTTATCTTCATAATCTACCGCCCCGTTTTTATCATACACGACATTTTCAAGTAGTGCGTCTTTTCGTATCGCTTGATAGATTTCGGGTTCGCTTTTTTCATCAAGATCGATCACTTTAGCATAGCATCCACCCTCAAAGTTAAAAATCCCGTTTTCATCCCAACCGTGCTCATCATCACCGATAAGCTCTCTGTGCGGATCGGTTGAAAGCGTTGTTTTTCCCGTTCCACTGAGTCCAAAAAACAAACACGTATCGCCATCTTTCCCGACATTAGCGCTGCAGTGCATAGGCAATTTGTTCTCAAGCGGTAGCCAATAGTTCATCATCGAAAAGATACCCTTTTTCATCTCTCCGCCGTACCATGTACCGCCGATGATCGCAACATCATCTTCTACATTAAACATGACATAAACATCACTGTTTAAATCATCTTTTTTATACTCTTTGTTCGTTGTTTTACATGCATTATAAACCGTAAAATCAGGAGTAAAATCTTCTAACTCTTCACGAGTCGGTCTAATAAACATATTTTTAACAAAATGCGCCTGCCACGCAACTTCAGAGATAAAACGAATCTTTCTTCTACTTGCTTTACTTGCACCGCAAAACACATCTGTTACATAAATCTCTTTATTTGATAACTGTTTTTTAGTTTTTTCAAACAGTTTATCAAACACCTTTTTAGGTACCGGTTTGTTGATCTCACCCCAAGAGATATTTTGATTTGAAGGCGGTTGATCAACAAAATATTTATCTTTAGGACTTCGCCCCGTAAAAATACCCGTATCACATATCGCAGCACCGCTTGTAGAGATTTTACACTCTCCGTGATTGATCTCATGTGCTGCTAACTCATCATAGCTAAGATTGTAATACACCCTAGCTATATCTTTTAAGCCCGCTTTTTCTATATCATTTGGTTGTAACTCTTTTGACATAATCTACTGCTTTCCTGTTTTAAAAATTTATGAAAATATCGATATCAGTATACCTGCAGCAACTGCAGATCCGATAACACCCGATACGTTTGGTCCCATTGCATGCATCAAAAGCACATTACCGGGCTTTGATTCCATACCGACTTTATTAACAACCCTTGCTGCCATCGGTACGGCACTTACTCCCGCAGCTCCGATGAGTGGATTGATCTTTTCTTTAGAAAATCTGTTCATAATCTTAGCCATAATAACACCCATTGCCGTACCCAATGCAAATGCTACTAGACCGATTATCATTATACCTAAAGTTTCCATAACCAAAAACTTATCAGCCGCTAATTTTGTTCCAACTGCCAAGCCTAAAAAGATCGTAACGATATTGATCAATGCATTTTGCAATGTATCGTTTAACCTCTCTACAACAGCACTTTCTTTAACAAAATTCCCAAAACAAAATGCCCCGATAAGCGGTGCAGCCGAAGGAAGTAGTAAGATAGTTAAAAACAGTACCACTAAAGGAAACATCAATTTTTCAATTCTGTTTACCTTTCTAAGAGTACTCATCTTTATCTGACGCTCCTCTTTAGTTGTAAGTGCTTTCATGATGGGCGGTTGAATAACGGGCACAAGTGCCATATATGAATACGCCGCAACCGCGATCGCACCCAAAAGTTCAGGGGCTAATTTATTAGCGATAAAGATTGAAGTAGGACCGTCTGCTCCACCGATAATACTGATAGCCGCAGATTGCTGGATACTAAAATCAAACCATCCCGTATAGTGCGTGAGTGCAGCTGCTCCAAGGAGTGAACCAAAAATACCAAATTGTGCAGCCCCGCCTAAGATCGCAGTTTTAGGATTAGCTAGCAGCGGACCGAAATCCGTCATCGCACCTACCCCCATAAAGATCAAAATCGGGAAAAGTTCTGTAGCAATACCCATCTCATACAGCACGCCTAAAAAGCCATCGGGTCCTGCAATATTTGCAATCGGAATGTTTGCCAGCATCCCCCCAAAAGCGATAGGGATAAGCAAAAGCGGTTCAAATCCTTTTCTAATGGCTAAATAAAACAGCGTTAAGCAGATGGCAAACATCAATACACGCCCGCCGCTTTGTTCAAAAAAACTCATCGGTTTTCCGTCAGCGGAGAGTGCTCCCTCTTTTGGATTAAGCATCGCATTTAACCCCGTAGTTTCCCAAAAGTTCTTTACTAGCTGTGATACGCTTTGCTCTTCATACTCTTTAACTTCCTGCGTTGTTTCCTGCACGGCTGCTGCTTGCACGGACGTAAGCGTAAAAAAAACAAAAACGATTGTGAGTACAATTCTTTTCATGCAAGTAACCTTAATTCATTGTCGCTAAGACTTGACCCTCTTCAACTGCATCATTTGTTTTTACAGCTATTTGGGCGACTGTTCCATCTTGAGGAGCCGTAACATCTATCTCCATCTTCATCGCTTCTAAGATCATAATCTTATCACCCTCTTGCACCTTATCACCCGGATTTTTTAAAATCTTCCATACATTTCCCGGAGTTTGTGATTTAATCTCTACAGAACCTGCATCAGCAGTCGGGGCTGGAGTACTTTCACTTGCTTTATTATCACTTTCTACTGCTTTAACCTCCACGTCACCGCTACCTTCAGCAACCTGCACACTAAACTTTTCACCGTCAACTACTACCGTATAATTCCCACTCATATCGCCTCCATTATTGTTTTCTTGTTTGCCTTTTCTAACCATAAGCGGTGATTCACCTTTTAAAAAATCAATCCCCTTTTGATCACAAGACGCTGCTATAAAGATATTTTCTTCAGTTGTTTCTAATCCGTTTTCTTCAAGCACCTTTTTCCAGTGTGCCATCGATTTAGTTTCAACTTTATCGGAAAGATCCAACGGATTTTCCGTTGTCGGTTCGAGCTTTAATTGTTCGCTAGCAAGCTTTACGATTTCGGGATCGGGAGCTACCGGTGTCTTTCCAAAATAGCCAAGCACCATCCTTCCATATCCGGGAGCTATCTTTTTCCACTCTCCAAACATCACGTTATTAAACGCTTGCTGCCAATAAAACTGTGAAACAGGTGTTACGCTTGTTCCGTATCCGCCACGCTCTACGACATTTCGCATCGCTTTGATTACATCGGTAAATTTATCCAAGATATTGTTATCACGCATCATCTGCGTATTTGCCGTCAAAGCACCTCCGGGCATTGGTGAAAACGGAATAAGCGGAGAAACTTGTGTTGCCTCAGGCGGCATATAGTAATCTTTTAAACACTCCCCTAACACCTCTTCATATTTTAAAATCTTTTCTGTTGTTAAGTTTCCAAGATTAAAATCCGTTCCCTTTGTGGCATGCAAAAGCGTTAAGATATCAGGCTGACTTGTTCCGCCGCTAACAGGAGATGCGGCGAGATCGATACCGTTAGCTCCGGCTTCAAGAGCAGCTAAATATGAAGATACACTCACGCCTGCGGTTTCATGCGTATGCATTCGAAGATGTACATCTTCGCCAAGCAATCTTCTTGCCATCTTGATTGTTTCAAAAACCTTGTGCGGACTTGCCGTACCGCTTGCATCTTTAAACGCAACCGAATCAAAAGGTACGCCTGCTTCAAGTATATTTCTCAAAACACCCTCATAAAAGTGCACATCGTGCGCCCCTTTGCATCCAGGCGGTAGATCCATCATCGTTACGACCACTTCATGATTTAATCCGTGTCTTTTGATACATTCAGCACTGTATGCAAGATTGTTTACATCATTAAGCGCATCAAAGTTTCGGATAGTAGAGGTGCCGTGTTTTTTAAACATCTTTGCATGCAGATCGATCAGATCTCTACTTCCCGTTTCAAGCATTACGGTGTTGATCCCTCGACTAAGCGTTTGCAAATTGACATCAGGTCCTACGATATCACGAAATCGATCCATCATATTAAACGCATCTTCTTGCAGGTAAAAATACAGACTTTGAAATCTTGCACCCCCGCCAAATTCAAAGTGATTTATCCCTGCATCAAGCGCTGCCTCAACCGCCGGAAAGAAATCATCCATCAAAACTCTTCCTCCAAAGACCGATTGAAACCCGTCTCTAAAGGTCGTGTCCATTATATCAATATATTTTTTAGCCATAAATTTCCTTAACTCGTTGAATTTTTATGATGTGCAATTGCAGCAATTGCTGCAGCAATTTTTCTTTTTTTGTTTGAAGTTGTAGCTGTAGTGTCTTGCGGTAACTCTTTATCGGGAAAATATTTTTGTACCAATTTGGCTTGTAGCTTCAGAACATACACCAAAAAGATCAAAAATAAAAACACAATGCCCATTCCAAGCAGCATGAATTTAAAAGCTTCTGCAACTATATTAATTTCCATCTATTACACCCTCTTAGTTCAAAATTATGACAAATTGTAAGATAATTTAGCTTTTAAGAAGCTAAAATTAAAACTGTACAACAATCACACAATCTTTTACGATTTTTTAACTATAGCAATATCTCTCTATTTCCCCTATTATCGGCAGTAGAGAGTACTCCCATCGCTTCAAGTTGCTCTATAATATTGGCCGATCGATTGTAACCGATACCAAGTTTACGCTGCAGATAACTGATAGAAGTTTTACGGTCGTTTAAAACAACGCTTTTTGCATCTTCATAAAGATCATCAAGATCCGATCCGCTCAATCCGCCGACGCTATTTCCCTCTTCTTCACTACTTAAAAAGCGCTCATCATAATCGGCTAAGCCTTGTGATTTTAAAAACTCAACGATATTTTCCACTTCACTCTCTTCACTCCACGGAGCATGCAAACGAACAAGAGAGGAGCTCCCCGGAGGTGTAAACAGCATATCACCCCGCCCTAGTAAACTCTCTGCACCCATAGAATCTAAAATCACTTTACTATCAACTTTTTGACCGACTTTGTAACTTATTCTACTGGGTAGATTTGCTTTGATAAGTCCCGTTACGACATCTACACTCGGTCGCTGGGTTGCTACAATAAGGTGGATACCGCTTGCTCTTGCCATCTGTGCAAGACGCGAGATAGAGTACTCAACATCTTTGCCCGCCGTCATCATCAAATCTGCTAACTCATCAATCACTACCACTATATAGGGTAATTTTTCATATCCCGTCTTTTTTGCTTTTTTATTATAATTTTCTATGTTTTTGGTTTTGGAATTACTCATTAATTTGTAGCGCCGCTCCATCTCTGCGACCATATTATTGAGTGCATTGACCGCTTTTTTGGGTTCTGTAATTACGGGAGTAAGGAGATGGGGGATATCGTTATAGATGGAAAACTCCAGCATCTTTGGATCTACCATCATCAATTTCAAATGCTGCGGGTCATTGCGAAACAATAGACTCAGTATCATCGCATTGATCCCTACACTCTTACCGCTTCCGGTTGTTCCTGCAATCAAAAGATGGGGCAGTTTTTTGAGATCGGTAAAGAAGGGTTTACCCACAATATCTTTCCCAAGTGCAAGCGTAAGCGGTGAGGAACTTTCTTTAAAGATATCGCTTTCAATCAATTCTCGCAGATAGATCGTATCAAGTTTATCGTTTGGTATCTCGATCCCCACAACATCTTGCCCGGGTATGGGCGCTTGAATCCGAATCGTTTTTGCCTTCAACGCCATTGCCAAATCATCTTGTAGGTTTAAAATCTTTGATACTTTGACATTGGGCGCAGGACGAAACTCAAAAGTCGTAACCACAGGACCTGAATAGGTTCGCACGACATCACCGTTGATATTAAAGCGCTTGAGCTTTTCTAAAAGATTAGCAACCTTTTCATCGATCTGGTTTTCATCTACTTTGCTCACATCTTGTTTTGGTTTTTGTAGCATCGATGCAGGCGGCAGCTTGAAGTTGCTGCTTACCTCCATCTTTCCCTTTTCTACGGTAGAATCTAAAAGTTTTTTATTTTCCTCTAACTCCTCAACGACTTTATACTCTTTTTTTGACTCTTGCGGTTTAGCTTGCTCTATCTTTTGTTCTACTACGTCATTTTCATCTTCGGTGTCTTTGGTCTCAAGCTGTTTATTTTCACCCTCTAACTCTTTGTCATACTCGCTTGATTTGATCAGTTTGATATCGATTTGGCTATCTTCCAATCCGTCAAAATCCGGAATCTCTGCATCTTCGCTGTAATCGATCCCCTCTACTCGTTGATGTTGCTGTGGTGACTGCTCTTGCTTAGGTACCGGTTGTTCTTCTTGGGGTTGTTCTGTCTGCGGTTGTTCTGTCTGCTTTTTTTGTGCACGGGTCGCTTTTTGCTTTTGTTTTTCATCATTTTGTGCACGCTTTTTTGCAAGAGTTTGCATCCATTGGCCATAAAGTTGTGAAAGCTGTATCTTTTCATCTAAGATAACGGCAAGGGAGACTAAAAAGGTCATCAACCAAAATAGCCATGCCCCCGCAATACCGACAAAGGGTTCTAAAAAATCCACCACACTGCTGCCGATAAACCCGCGCATCTCATTTTCTACAAGCAACGCTTGCACGATAAACAAAGAGAGTAAAAACAAGATAGAAAAGACAAAACGCTCTAACTTTTCGTAAGTAAGTTGCATATGCTTATAAAAAGAGTACAGCGGGATCAAAAGAAGTAAAAAGATAATATAAGCAAAATACCCAAACATCTCTTTGTTAAAAGATGCAAGTACCTGCCCGTATGAACCTACGCTTGCTTTGTCGCCGACAAAAGTAGCATAGGTTGCAAAAAGAATTACTATCGCTGTAATGATTGAAAATATTTTATAATAGATAATAGATCCTTACCTCATGTTTTTAAAAATGAAATTATACCAAAGATTTTAGAGATAGTTCACTAATGATAAACCTTGTACCTTTGCAATAGATGATGCCATGGCTTGATAATTAAACTGCAACTGTTGCAAATTCATCGCCGCTTCGGCAAAATCAGTATCTACAATCTCGGAGCGAAGCGTCTTTGTGTGCACCTCAAGCGTTTCATTGCGGCTGATTTGGTAATCAAAACTTTGCGAAATTGCCCCGATTTCGGTATGTTTTCTCACCGTATGGTCATGGACGTGATCAAGCTTTTCTATCAAGTTTTGAATCCCTACGCTTCGCGACATGCCGAGGTTCTCGCTATCAGGGCGACTAAATCCGTTTTCTACCGCCACAATCGCCTCTTCAAGCATACCAAATAGATCAACATGCACATCATCAACAACTAACGCATTGTTGGCACTAAAACTCATCTTTGGCGCATCGCTTGCAAAATCATTGGCATTGCTATCATGCATAGAAAAGCGGATATTGGTATCTGTTGTCGTCGTATCTCGTATGGTAAACTTTCCGTTATCATCGATATACACATCTGCTCTAGCACCTGCATCATCAACTTGCTGACGGTAGTTAGCCAAATCATTTGTACCATCGGGCAACTCGTTGGTAACAAGCATCCCTACTACATCTTGTAACTGCTTATACGTCATCTCATTTGGCGGTGTTGGCGTGCCATCATGAGAAAGTACATCAAAGTTTCGATCAAAAGTTCCGTCCAAATCATCATCGACCTCTACATTCACCCCGCCTGCGTCGTAATTGATCTGGGCTTGTCTTTGCACTCCGTTTACGTCGGTATATTTCAAATCAAAGCTCGTTCCCGCAATATCGCCTTGACTTGCTACTTCACTAAGTTTTGTACGATCGGTTGGAAATTCGTTTGTTTGTGTTACGATTTGCGGTACGTTAGAGCGCACATACGATCCATCGACTTCAAACGCTTTTGTCTGCATTGCCGCGACACTGTTGCCTATTCCCGTAACCGCTGCGCCGCCTGCATCTTGGGTTTCAAGGGTCAGGTCAAAATTTCCCGTCCCGCTTATATCATTGATCTCAAGCTTTCCGTCTTGATTTAAAAAGGGTTCCACATCTCCAAAGTTATTTTTTATCGCTACCATCAAGTCATCAACACTCTCAGCGCCCGTGGTAGAAAGATCCAAATTCACCGCAGTCCCGTCTGTTGCAGTTCCGCTTAAGTTGATCTGCTCTGTAGGAGCGGGAAAAACATCCGAAAGTGCTGTGGCGGCTTTAGCAGCTCCATCTTCGGTTATAAACGCTGATTGAATGGTATGCAATGATGGATTTAATCTATCAGAAGCTGCTGTGATACTTTGCATTGTCGGAGTGGATTGGATTGGACTTTTGACAAACTCTTTAATCTGCGCACCGCTTGAAACAAGGGTATCAACATCATCAATTGTGTTTTCATCAGTTCCAAACATATGAAAATCAAGCTTGCCACTGCCTCTTTGCAGATCCTCTATCTCAATTCTTCCTTCATTAATGCTTACATCAACTACTTTATTGGTGGTGGTATTACCATACGCTTGACCGATACG
>JBNJHJ010000057.1:0-9004 GCA_051748365.1 Campylobacterota bacterium | reverse complement strand
AAGCAATATCGATATCGCAAAACTTGTCAATTACGATATCTTTGCGGTGGATAAAGATGAGCATCGAGGCGTTGTCGTAAAGATGTTTGTTCGCGACGGGAAGGTCGTATCAAGCACACATAGCTTTTTCAAACACACCCAAAATTTTGATCAAGATGCGGTATATCGCCAAGCGCTGATTGAATACTACAGCCTTGATATCCCCGTACTTAATAGTGAAATCTTAGTAGCCGATGCGATCGATTTTGAAGGATTGGATGATTTTTTTGCATCAAAGTTTGACAAAAAGATGCAGCTGCTACACCCACAAAGAGGGGCAAAAAAGAGCCTGATTGAGGTAGCAAAGAAAAATGCCGCGCAGATGCTCAAAACCCCTTCAAGTGAAAATTACGAGATAAATAAAACGCTAAAAGAGCTGCTTGATCTTGACACCACTCCCTATAGAATCGAGTGTTTTGATAATTCGCATATGGCGGGATCGGCAACGGTAGGGACGATGATTGTGTATGATGAGGGCAAGTTTGATAAAAGTTCATACAAAAGGTATCACTTGCACGCAAAAGATGAGTATGGACAGATGCAAGAGTTGCTTGAGCGAAGAATCAGCAGCTTTGACAAAGAAAGTCCCCCCGATCTGTGGCTGCTTGACGGGGGCGATACGCTAGTGAAGCTTGCGCAAAAACTTTTACGAAAAGTAGGTGTAAATCTTGATGTAGTAGGTATTGCAAAGCAAAAGGTCGATGCTAAAGCCAAAAGAGCTAAAGGCAGTGCCAAAGATATCATCTACAAAGCCGATGAGGCATTGCGTTTACAACCAAGCGATACGAGATTGCATCTTTTGCAAAAACTGCGAGATGAAGCCCACCGCTTTGCTATTACCTTTCACAAACAGACAAAGCTTAAAACCGATAAAAAAATGTCGCTGCTAGAGATAAGTGGAATCGGACCGGCAAAAGCGAAAAAGTTAATACATTATTTTGGCAGTTTTGAAAAGATACAAAACGCATCTGCAAAAGATTTAGAAGCCATATTAAGTGCAAGTGATGCACAAAAAGTACACAATTTCTATAAAAAGAGTACAAAATAAATTATTTATTTATCAAACTAATTAATTTTACGATATAATTTCAAAATGTACTAAATCTTTTGTAAATTTATTAAAAGAAAATATTAAGTTTTCAAAAGATCAATCTACTTCAATTGTGGGGATAATATGAGACGACCTGAACCGATAGATGTTGAATACACCTTTGATCACGCTATCATCGTAAGTGAGACCGATACAAGCGGCAAAATCACTTATGCTAACAGAAAGCTTGCAGAGATTTCGGGGTATGACAAAAAAGAATTGATCGGAAAGCCGCACAGCTTACTTCGCCATCCCGATATGCCAAAAGCCGTTTTTAAAGAATTATGGATTACAATTAAAGCGGGAAAAGAGTGGTCCGGACTTGTGAAAAATTTGCGCAAAGACGGTAAATACTACTGGGTACACCAATACATTAAGCCGATGTTTGACAAAGAGGGAAATATCGTAGGATTTATAGCCGCACGAAAAATTCCACCAAAAGTCGATGTAGAAAAAGCTGAAGAGCAATATAAGCAGATGAGAGAAAAGGAATAGTAGATGTTGATATTTAATAACAAAGCACAACTGGTCGCTTCAACCGATGATGAAGCCTTAGAAATTCTAGGATATCCTAGCGTAGAAGAGTTTTTTCAAACCCACGATGATCTTTCTTCAATCTTTATTCAAAAAAGAGGATATATCGCATCGTATGAGGGGGTCAACTGGGTCGCTTTTGTATTAAACGATATCTTACCGCAGAAAAAGGTTTTGGTAAATGTAGACGGATCCCCTACGGAATTTGAGATTGTTGGGACAAAACTCTATTCAAACGCAATGGATAGCGTTTCGATAGAGTTTGTCAAAAGCGGTGAAGTACCGATGCCTCAAGAGGAGGATGCAACACCCGTTGCTCCAACGCAGGACCCATCATCGCAACACGATGAAAACGATGAGTTGATGGAGTTATTGAATCTTGATGATACAACCCCTGCAATTGAAGAAACTCAAAAACCAAAAGAGCAACCTCAAGAAGCGCCAAGTAGCAGTGATGATCTTGATGATTTTGAGTTAGACCTTGACTTTGACGTGGCCGAAGAAAAAGAAGAGCCTAAAGAGCAACCGGCTACACCTAAAGTCGATGAACAGCAAGATAGCGATCTTGACGATCTGTATGACCTTAATCTTGATTTTGAAGACAAAGAAGACCAACCTGCCAAAGATAAGACTGCGCAACAGCCTCCTCAAGACTCTACGCAAGAGGATAAAACAGTAGATGAGATTGAAGGCTTAGACTTAGATCTTGATTTTGACAGCCAAGAGACTAAAGAGCAAGAGACGGAACAAAAGCCGCAAGAGATGCAGCAGTATATCGATCAACAGCACAATGATAGTGCTAAAGAGGTTGATCTTGAAACACTCTCAAACGAACTTGGTTTAGAAGAGCAAGAAAGTGCAAACTTTATCCTTGACTTTACCAACATGGTCAAAGCTAAACAGGAGCAACTAAGCGGTGAAAACGCCTCCATTGAAGCGGCAAGCTTGAAAAATATTGCTGAAAACTTTAGGTTGTTTAACATCGTCAAAACACTTGAAACCATAGAAGACGGTGAACCAAACGCGTCACTACTGTTTTCGCAGATAGACCAATTGCAAAAGCAACTAGAACAATACACAAAAGACTCTCCGCAACCAAAACTCTCAAACATCGCTTGGCATGATGTCAAAAAGCAAAAGATAGAGTTTGATCCAAACGTCGCAGCAGAGAGTTTGGGGTTACCGACTGACCTTATTAGTGAGTTTGTCGGTGACTTTATGGAGCAAGCCAAAGAGAGTCAAGATCTATTTGATGAAGCATATGCAAATAAAGATCTTTCTACTATTCAAGAAAATGCACATAAGCTCAAAGGTGCAGCGGCAAACCTCCGTATCGACAAGGTAGCAAAAGTTTTAGAAGAGTTACAACACAATGAAGACTTAGATAAGGTGCCCGGACTTTTAGAAGAGTTTTGGTCAATGTATTTAGGTTTGCAAGAGGTGGTTTAGATGGGTAAAATAATTGCAATTTGTATCTTTGGCGCAACCTTATTGAATGCTTCGATATTTTCCGATGCGATTGCGAGCTATCAAAACAAAGAGTATGACAAGGCATACACACTCTTTCATAGAGCTTTGAACAATCAAAGTTCTATCCAGGCAAACTATTTTCTTGGTTTGATGAATCTACGTGGATTGGGAACGAGAAAAAATATTGAAATAGCAAAACGCCATCTTAGTATCGCCGCTTCTATCGGAAACTCTAGAGCCAAATGTTTGCTAGGGGAAGTGCATCTGTTGCAAAACAATGAGGCACAAGCAACAAAGATTTTGACTGATGCAGCACTCTCTAACGTCATCGAGTGTCAACAGATCAAACAAAAATACAACATAGATTAAAGGGTTAAATTATGAAACTTGGATTTAAAAGCAGATTAGAACTTATTAGTTTACTGCCGATTGTTATACTTATAGCCCTCTCTAGTTATACGTTGTATGATTCATACAGCAAATATAACACGGCTAACGAATTAGAAAAACAAGTTGTATACAATGACGCTGCAAACACGCTAGCTAATGAACTCTCTAACGAAAGAGGCTTGAGCTCGATCTATATAGCTAGTTCAGGGAAGATGCTCAAAGAGAGATTGCAAAATCAAAGAAACAGTGTTGATGCTGCAATTAAAAAAGTACAAGACTTACGCAATGAATACACTTCATTAAAAGTAAATCCACGAGTACATAGCTACATCAATGAGATTGCAAGCACACGAAAAAGTGTAGATTCACTTGAGATAAAGTTTGAAGAGCTCTTTTTTGGCTACTATACAAAATTTATCGGTGAAATTTTTAATGATATTCGCAACGTAGAAGCACTTGGGGTCAATGAAAAGTTTACTTCACTAGCAAATACCTATGCAACCTTGATCGTAGCTAAAGAATACACGGGCTTAGAGCGTGGATATATCTCCCACATCTTAACTCGCTATACGGCAATGAGTGATAAAGAGTTGCAAAACTGGATCGAGTATATGGGGGTAAGCGATAGCTTTAAAGGTCAAATTGGTGAAACTTCAGGTATTGCAGATGCATTGAAAAACATTTTAAGCTCTAAAGCTGCGCAGAGTTCGCAAGAGCATATTGATAATGCAAGAGCTGACATTATGCACTCTATTAAAGATGGATTCTACTCAGTAGACCCTACGACATGGTTTAGAATACACTCAAGCAAAATCGATGCAATCTCACAAGCAGAAAATGTAGTGTCTGCAACTATGCGATCGGAACTTCGGGGTATAAAAACACACAACTTAAGTGTTCTTATCGGTTCATTGGTTGTCTGGATATTATCAGTTATTTTAGCAATTGTGGGATACTTCTTTGCTAGAGCGATCACAAACAATATCACCAGTTTACAAGATATTTTCAAATCAGCTGCAAAACGTAGCGAGCATTTAAATATGGATATGGAGATCGACCTTGATACCACTGAGGGAACGCAGTCGGCATACCAACTGCTTGAGTACTTGCTTGAAGAGTCTTACAAGAAAAAAGAGATGGCAGAAGATGCAAGTCAATCAAAATCGCTATTCTTGGCCAATATGTCACATGAGATTCGAACACCGCTCAACGGTATCGTCGGGTTCACTGAACTGCTTAAAAATACTGAACTTGATGATGAGCAAAATGAGTTTATTCAGATCATTGAAAAAAGTTCGGAAAACCTCCTGTCTATTATCAATAATATTCTTGACCTTTCTAAAATCGAAAGCAATAGTTTAGAAATTGAAAACATTACCTTCAATGCACGAGAAGAGTTTGAAAATGCCGTAGAAGTGTATGCGGTCAAATCTGCCGAGAAAAACATCAACCTTGGATTTTTTATGGACCCATCCATACAAAACCCGATCAAAGGGGATCCAACAAAGATTAAAGAGGTTGTGATTAACCTTATTAGTAACGCAATTAAGTTTACTAATGCTAACGGGGAGATAGATGTAGAGATCCGTAAAAAGCAAAGTGATGATGACAATAAAGTAAGAATTGAATTTTCTGTTCAAGATAACGGTATAGGGATGACGCCTGATCAACAAGAAAAGGTTTTTGAAGCATTTGGACAAGCCGATTCTAGTATCACAAGAAAATATGGCGGTACGGGTCTTGGGCTTACGATCTCAAGACAATACATCGATAAGATGGGCGGAGAGCTAAAGCTTGAAAGCGAACAGGGAAAAGGAACAAGGTTTTATTTTGTTTTGGAGTTTGATGAGCTACCTACCGTTGCCGTTGAAAGACCAAACTACAATGATATCACGCTTGCAAGATTGGCATCAAATAAACATAAAAACCAAGATGATTACGTCAGTAGATATCTTGATTACTACGGTGCTAAATACAAGATATTTAATACGATGAATGAATTAAAATCACTCAAAGAAGAGGGTATTGAGACAATCATTATTGATTTAGAGCATACTGATGAAGATGCTCTAAAAGAGTATCAAAAAACAGGACTTGACCTGATAGTGATTGCTAAAGCAACCAAACAAGGCAAATTTGACAACTCGGTTTCGATCAAAAAGACAGTATACGAACCGGTGAACGTTTCAAAAATCGGTGTTGCTCTTGAAGCGATTCGAGGTAAAGCTGATGATAGTGAACTGATTACGCAAAAGTCTCTTAATACTATTAAGTTCAATGCTAAAGCGCTTGTTGCAGAAGATAATAGCATTAACCAAAAACTTATAAAAAGAACACTTGAAGAGCTTGGTATGGAAGTTGAGCTAGCAAGTAACGGACTTGAAGCGTTTGAAAAAAGAAGAGCCAATGCTGATTACGATGTTGTCTTTATGGATATACAAATGCCTGTAATGGATGGGGTAGAAGCAACGCATGAGATTTTAGATTATGAAGAGGATGAAGAGTTAGCACATGTTCCAATCGTAGCACTGACGGCAAATGCCTTAAAGGGAGATAGAGAGCGATTTTTAAACGAAGGTTTAGATGAGTACACGACAAAACCTCTCGTTATCAATGAAATTGTAACTATCTTAGAAAAATTGATCGGTACAAAAGCTGTAGAGATTGATCCTGATGATGCACACGATGCAGAAAATGAAAGTGAAGAACAACCCCAAACACCGCAAGAAACCGAACAAGAGCCAAAAGCTCAAGCATCTAACGATGACAGTGTGACACTTGATCTAGACACTTTTGAAGGAGAAATCAAAGATAATAATGATAAAATTTTATTATTAAAAGACAACCCTCTTGAAGCAAAGATGTTTGAGAAGATTATCTCGAACCTTGGTCATACAGTGACAATTGTAGATAACTTTTCAGATCTTGTCGACAAAGGAATGAACGAAAACGATCCTTATAAACTTATTCTTGCAGATAAATATGCTGCAGGATTTGAGATCAAAAGTGTTGCGAAACTAAATAAAATCACTCCTGTGGTGATGCTGATTCACTCAAAAGATGAACCAAGTGAAACAGAGACCGAATCAGTAACAGAAGTGATTAAAAACTTTATAAACAAAGAGCTTTTAAAGCTTGTAATACAAAAACATAGCAGAGGATAATTATGGATTTAAGAATATTAAATGTTGATGATGATATGATCAATAGAAAGCTTTTAAGTACAATGATAAAAAAAGCCGAAGGTGTATCGGAAGTTGTTGAGGTCGCCAATGGCGAAGAAGCGTTAAAAAAACTAAAAAGTGAGCATTTTGATATCGTACTGCTAGATATCATTATGCCTATTTTGGATGGTTTGGAAGTAATACGGGTGATGAAATCGGATAAGAACTTAAAAGATATTCCTATAATAATCCTTACGACTGATGAAACTAAAAAAGCACAAGCACTAGAGCTTGGAGCAAACGACTTCCTGCCTAAACCCGTAAGAACAGGTCCGCTTATAGAAAAAATTCAAAACTGGACAAATATTTAGTAGCATTTCAAGCAGTCAAAGAACTCTCTTTAACTGCTTTTAGTGTCTTAATATCCACTCTTCTAATCTTAGAAAACCTAGCATTATGCTATAATCACTTTAAAATATTCCACTGGAGAACCGATGCTAAAAATCATTATACCTATCATTTTACTTCTAGCAATCACAGGCTGTAGTGATAAAACAGTATATGCACCTAATGAAAAAATATATGCGCAAGAGGATTTAGATATTTTTCTAGGTATTGAGTTAGCAAGGGCCGGTGAACTTTCAAAAGCGATCAAACATTTTGAAAGACTGTATAACAAAACACAAAGATTTGACTATTTGGTAGAACTCATCAAGCTCCAAGTTGAAGCAAAACAACTCACCCAAGCTCGCCAAAATATTGCAACAATAAAAAACCCGGATATCGAGTTAAAACGTTTACTCGTCCTTACATATATTAAAGAAGAAGATTACGATACTGCACTAAAACTTGCCATACAAAACACAAAACAATCCAATTCAAATATTGACTATCGATTAGTCGCCGATATCTATCTTACGATAAAAGATTACGAAAATGCGTACAGGTACCTTCAAAGTGCGTATGCCAAAGATCAATCGATCCAGAATCTCTTGCCGATGGTAAGAATCATGGTTTCTTATCTTGGTAAAGATAGTGATGCGATTGCATATCTACAAACCTATATCAATACGCACGGATTTAATGAGTATGTTTATGAACAAATTCTTTCTATCCACAGTAAAAATGAAAACGTAGCAGGCATGAAAGGGGCTTTAACAAGTCTTTATAAAAACACTGAAAAAGAAGATTATGCCAACAATCTGTTGAGTGTTTTTGGATATATGAATGACACTCAAGGAGCGATTGAGTTTTTAAAAAGTTCAAAGTTTAATCCAAAGCTACTATTTGATCTGTATAAAGAGACAAAAGAGTACAACAAAGCACTCAATCTTGCTCAAAGTGAGTATTCTCATACAAAAGACCCCGAATGGCTTGCAAATATCGCTGTTTTAAAATATGAACTGAGCTATTCTTTAGCTGCAGTGGTTGAAGATTTTGAAAAAGCGCTAAAAGCCGGTTTAGATAAAGCGGTATACCTTAATTATTATGGCTATCTTTTGATCGATCATGAGATTGATATCAGATACGGTATCGATTTGGTCAAAAAAGCCCTTCAAATCAATCCACAATCTGTTTTTTATATCGACTCCTTAGCTTGGGGTTATTATAAGTTAAAAGAGTGCAGCAAAGCGCAAGAGCTATTACCCTACCTTCAAGAAGAAGACAGCAAAGAGATACAAGAACATGTAGAAAAAATAAAAAGGTGTAAAGAGTGATTTTAGATGAAATAATCGCAAAAACAAAAGAAGATTTAGAAAAGAAAAAGAGTGAGATGCCTCTTGATCTTTTAGGGAAGTCTTTAGCGTATAATCCCTATCAGCCAAAAGATGTCATGAAGGCATTAAGATCGACCAAAGACAACCCCTACAAAGTTATTGCAGAAGTTAAAAAAGCTAGCCCCAGCAAGGGAGTAATCAAAGAAGATTTTGATCCTCTGCTCATTGCTAAAGCCTATGAAGAGGGAGGAGCCGATGCGCTTTCGATCTTGACTGAACCGCACTATTTTAGAGGTGATATCGAGTATTTAACGACTATTAGACGGTACGTGCCGATGCCCCTGCTTCGCAAAGATTTCATCATCGATCGCTATCAAATCCTTGAAGCGCTTGTGTATGGTGCTGACTTTATCTTGCTTATTGCTGCGGCGTTGAGTAAAAAAGAGCTTAAAGAGTTGCTCAACTTTGCAAGACATCTAGGGCTTGAAGTGCTAGTAGAGATACACAATAAAAAAGAGTTAACCAAAGCGATCTTTGCAGGTGCCGATATCATCGGGATCAACCACCGTGACCTTAAAACATTTGAGATGGATATGGAT
>JBNJHJ010000056.1:0-9150 GCA_051748365.1 Campylobacterota bacterium | reverse complement strand
GAGTATGAGGATTCATAAGCCCGAGGTTCAAGAAGAGGTGTTTGACCTACTTGGTATCAGCGAAGAGGAAGCGCAGCAAAAGTTTGGCTTTTTGCTTGAAGCGCTGAACTTTGGTGCACCGCCGCACGGTGGGTTTGCTATCGGGTTTGATCGGCTTATTATGCTGCTTACAAAGCGTGATAATATCCGTGATGTGATCGCGTTTCCAAAAACGCAACGTGCTACATGTATGCTCACCGACGCTCCTAGCGAGGTCGATAGCACGCAGTTAAAAGAGCTCTCAATCAGAGTGCGCAAAATAGAAAAACAATAAATTATAAAAAGGAAGGTTATGAAAAAATTATTTTTAGTTATCGGAGCTCCGGGAAGCGGTAAAACAACAGATGCAAGCATGATTGCTGCAAACAATGACGGTATCACACACTACTCTACAGGAGATATGCTGCGCGCTGAAGTAGCAAGCGGGTCGGTTCTTGGGAAAACAATTGATAGTTTTGTCTCAAAAGGTAATCTTGTACCGCTTGATATTGTGATCGATACGGTAGTTAATGCGGTGAAAAATTGTGATGATAAGGTAGTGATTATTGATGGATTTCCACGAAGCGTTGAGCAGATGGAAGCGCTTGATAAAGTGCTGTGTGATGAAAAAAGTATCGATTTGACTTCAGTGATTGAAGTGTATGTCAGCGAAGAGACGGCAAAAGATAGAGTGCTTGACCGTGCGCGTGGGGCAGATGATAATGAGGAAGTTTTTTATAACAGAATGAAAGTGTATACCGAGCCCTTAGCCGATATTCAAAAGTTTTACGGTGAAAAAGGGTTGCATAAAGTGATCGATGGGGAGCGAACTATTGAAGTGATTGTTGCGGATATGGAAGCTTACATCAAAGAAAACATTTAATCTCACACACGCCGCCTCTTTGGCGGCATCTACAAAGGCTGCGTTATGAAATTTTTTGCTCTAATTATCGGCAGTGAAATACTTAATCTAAGACGACAAGATAAACATTTTGCATTTGTAAGTAATGAATTAAAAGCGCGAGGTTGGGAGTTTTGGGGAAGTAATATTATCAAAGATGATCCGCAGCTTATCATTGAAAATATAAAAGCCGTGGCAAAGTATGAAGATAGCGTACTGTTTTGTTTTGGAGGGATCGGGTCTACGCCTGATGATTTTACTCGAAAGTGTGCTGCACAAGCGCTTGGTGATGGGCAGTTGTATGAACATGAGGGGGCTAAAAAGCTGATTTTAGAGCGCTTTGGCGATGCAGCGTATCCCCATCGAATTAATATGGCGATGCTTCCAAAAGGCAGTCAACTGCTGTATAATCCTATCAATCAGATACCGGGATTTGCGCTTCAAGATCGCTTCTTTTTTACTCCCGGTTTCCCGCAGATGGCACATGCGATGATAAAAGATGCGCTTGAACGTTACTATCCAAATAATAAAAAGCTGTATCGCTACAATTTAAAAGCTGCGACAAGTGAGAATACGTTGATTGAGGTTATGCATCAAGTCTCCCATGATGTGGAGATGTCATCACTGCCCAAATTTGAAGGGGATAAGCGTTATGTCGTTATCTCCGTTGCAAGTTATGAGCATCAAAAAGCGGTGCGCAATTTTGCACTGTTTGAACGGTTTTTGCAAGAAAGAGCTATAGCGTATGAAGTGGGAGAATTTTGATACATTCGTGTAACAGATAGTTAAAATAAGCATATATTTAAGATATTTTTGATAAAATTTGCGAAATTGAGATAGAAAAAGGAAGTTGATGGAAGGGATTTTTACTTTTCTAGGTATGATCAGCGGTAGTCATGCGTTTATACTATTAGGCCACGTTGTTTTGACCGTGCTTGTGATCGCTGTTATTGTCAAAGCGGCTACAAAAAATATGAAAGTTGTTCCAACAGGAGCACAAAACGTACTTGAGGCGTATATGCAAGGGGTACTTGCTATGGGTCGTGATGTTGTGGGTGAGAAGTATTCAAGAAAATATATCCCCCTTATCGCAACACTTGGGGTAATGATTTTTGTAAGTAATATTATCGGAATTATTCCGGGTTTTGAAGCACCGACAGCAAATATCAACTTTACGTTGCCGCTAGCGTTGATCGTGTTTTTTTACTATAACTTTGAAGGTATCCGTAAAAACGGTGTAGTCGATTACTTTGCACACTTTTCAGGACCTGTAAAGTGGTTAGCACCGCTCATGTTTCCAATTGAGATCATTTCACATCTTTCAAGAATCATCTCATTGTCGTTTCGTCTTTTTGGTAATGTGCGTGGGGATGATCTATTTTTATGGGTTTTGATCATGCTTGTACCGTTTATCGTGCCGCTTCCTGCGTATGTACTGCTTACGTTTATGGCATTTTTGCAAGCGTTTATCTTTATGATGCTAACATATGTGTATCTTGCAGGTGCAGTGTTGTTGCATGAGGAATCTCACTAGCATTGAGAACTTCAACAAGGTTTCTGACCTTTTTGACTAACTTTATGTTAGGCGTTGCGTGGGCTGTCGTGGCAGCCGGCGCAGTGTACGGTTTTGTTAGTGGAGGGCAGATCGGTACATTTTATGCCGTGACTTTTGCCTTCTTTGGGCTCTTGCCCGGATTGTTGCTTGTGGTGTTGCTTGAGTTTTTTTATTTGAAGATAGAAGAGTATGTTGAAGCAAAAAAACAAACACAGATTTTGAGTGAGATACTAGAAGGAATGAACAGATAGTTCGTTATGCGATAACCGACCCCGCTTTCTACACAGATACTACTACATTTAGAAACTACATTGATACAATTTGCAGTGATTATATAGTGCTGCGTGATAAAACCACCCTTTCCTATGCTACCTATGCAAAGATATTTTTAGAATTTCGTAATAGGTTTGAAAAGATGTTGTTGCACGGCGATTATAGATTGGCTGCTTCTTTAAGAGCTTATGGTGTGCATCTGCAAAGTTCACAACTGCTAGAGATACCTCAGGCAAAAGCGTTGGGGCTGTATACTATAGTAAGTACGCATAGCACAGAAGAAGCACTCCGTGCGCAAACTCTTGGGGCCGATGCGGTAACATACAGTCCGATATTTTATAAAAAAGACAAAGGTGCGCCAAAGGGGATAGAGGCACTTCAAAAACTTGTAGTGAAACTTGAAATTGATGTTTTTGCACTTGGGGGGATTGTAGATGAGGCGCATATTGCACAGTTACAAAGAGTAGAAGGGTTAAAGGGGTTTGCCGCAATTCGTTATTTTATGGATGGAGATTTAAAATAAGTTTATCTTTTTTATGCTATAGTTGTAAAAAAGGGGGTGTAGTATGCGTTTAATTTTAAAAAAGTTAGCGGTTGTCTTTGTATTTCTTGCAAGTGTGTTACAAGCGCAAGAGGTTATATCGCTGTATAAAGGTAGCAGCTTAGTCTATGATGATGATATCGGGTATGCAAAGATGTATTATTTGCAAAGTAGTGATACGATGAAAGAGGTAGAGGGCAATGTTAATCGTCGTTTTGTGCAAGCTCCAAAAAACACAACACCGCTAGAGATTATTAAAAACTATGAAAGTGCTATCAAAAATAAAGCGGGTGAGGTTGTGCATATCAGCGATAATGCGTATAGTTTTGTTGATGGACAAACGCAAGAGAACGTCGCGTTTATGAGAGATTATTTTTCCCATAAGCGTGTAACAAGGTATAGTGATTTTGCATACTTGCAGTTAACAAGGCATGCGCAAGATTACATTGTCGGTAAGCTTCAAAGCCCAACGCATGATATCTATATTTCCATTGCTGCTGCTTCGCTTGACGGGGATACATTCTACACCGTTGTAACGACGCATGTAGAGGCTATGGCTATGGATAATGTTACTCTTAATATCCTCAATGAGGGGTTGGCTGCGCAGGGTAAGGTTGCAATTTATGATATCTATTTTGACACGGCACAAGCTACACTTAAAGAGGATTCAGCAACAGCCTTAAAAGTGATCGCACAGTTTTTAAACCAAAACAGTGAGAAAAAGTTTTTTATTGTTGGACACACCGACAATGTCGGAAGCTTTGAAGCGAACTTAAAACTTTCACAACAAAGAGCAGACGCGGTAGTTGCTGCACTTACGCAAAATTACGGTGTTGCAAAATCGCAGTTAAGAGCGCATGGGGTTTCGTTTGTATCGCCAAAGACAAGCAACGCAACGCCTGAGGGCAAACAGAGAAACAGACGGGTAGAACTGGTGGTATATTAAGTTTAGGGGGCTTTGTAAAAGTCTAAACCGTTAATTACTGTTTTGGTAATATCGCCGCTTTGGAGTAGCTGTTGCAGGTTTTGCATCGAAGCGTGGTCAAACAGTGCATGAAGATCGTCATCGGTAAGCGGTCTTTTTGCAAGGGTGTTTCGTATCTCGTTTTTGCTGTAGTACTCTTGATAGATCGCAGCTTTTTTTCGTGTTGCGACAGAGATATTGAGTGAGGGATCAAAGAGTTTAGAAATACTTGCTAATTCGTGGTAGCTAAGGCCTTTGACATTGTATGCAGGCGGTCTATCTATCGTGCCGATATCGATGCGGCTTGGTTTTATCTGCAGCAAAATCTCATTGAGCGCTTTAATCTCGCTTTGGTTGTCATTGATATCTTTGACAAATAGTATCTCAATGACAAGGGTATGTTGAAATTTACGTGCAAACTCCCTCATCGCATCGATCATTGCATCGGTATCGATACTTGGGTGGATGCGATCAAGTTTTTTAAAACATTTTGCGCTCACACAATCTAAAGAGAGTTTGACCGTATCGATTGTTAAAAGAGTGTTTGCTATTTTTGGATCAGTAAGCGTTGCACTGTTTGAGAGGATGAGTGTTTTATAAGGCAGGGTTTTAAGGTGTGTAACAAGGGGACCTAAATGCGGATAGAGTGTCGGTTCACCGTTGGCAGTTAGGGTGATGACATCGATATCTTTGTGTTTGCTTAGTGCTTTATGCAAAGCTTCGATAACCTCTTGCAAGGCTACTACACTATCTTGCTCTTTTTGTGTTTTTGCGGGGGCTAATTCACAATATAGACAATCAAAATTACACTGCTTTTTATTTGGGCTGAGATCAATGCCTAGTGATCTGCCAAACCTTCTTGAACTGACGGGTCCAAAAATGATATCACTCACGAATATCCTTTGCTATTGCCATGCCGACAAAGTTTCCATCTTTATAGATCTCAACGCGGAAACTTTTTTCATCTTTGCTAAGACTAAAGCGTTTGGGGATATCTTGAGTGGAAACCGTAATACCGTTTTGATTACCTTTGACCCCCGTAAAACCGATCACATTGACTCGGTAGCCTTTGGGCGCTTGGATTTTGAAACTGTTTTTGTAGGTAAAGGTAGAGGGGAGTTTTATCTGCTTCTTCTTACCATCTGCTACAATTTGCAGCATTTGTAAACTATTGGCAACGTCAAAATAATCAGGATAGAGGTAACTGATCGTTTTGTGTCCTACGTTGAGTTTAAAGATAGTGTTATCTACCGTTTTATGCGGTACAAATGCTACAAGTGGATTGTCTGATTCGATCACCGTTCCCTTTTTTGGAAGCGGTACGTAATACAGGATCTTTTTGATCTCATTAAGATCAAATTCAATAGAATTATTGATCGTGACTTTGCCGTAGTTTTGGATCTTTTGTTTAATGATATCTTTTTCTAGTTTAAACTCTCTTGTGTATTCAATGCCCATAATATCCATATACGCTTCAATTGCTTGGAGTTGGTAAAAGACTTTTAGGTGCAACTGTTGTATATTTTTGCTTGTCTCAATGGCAAAAGCCGCTTTATTATGCGTGATGGAAAAAAAGGTCAATGAAAGCTGCTGCTGTTCATCTTTGAACTCGGTATTGGTGTTTTTAACGTCAAATCGATGGTGGTTTTTATCAAGATAGCCGTTGTTTAAGCGCCGTGACACCTCTTTGGCTATCTTATCAAGCTGCCCGTATTTGAGCCCCGGGACAACTTCTTGATCGATAATACTTGCTTGCCCCCACGCCGATGGATTAAAGATAGAACTTTCCCAATTTGGACGGTAGTATCCGTGACCGTCATGCAGATTAAGCACCATATCAACCTCAGGCTGCGTGATGAGATTTTTGATATCGGTAACGATCTCATAGTCTGGATCGTCTTTGTCTATATGCGCAAATTTTCGGTTCATATCCCCATAGATGCCTCGGCGGTGCTTGACGATGGAGTCAAAATTGAGATTTGGCACAATCCAGAGGTTGCCTTTTTTGATGGTGTAGGAGGTTGCTAAAAGCATCGGAGCAAAGTATGAACCCGGCTCATCGCCGTGGATGCCGCCGATAACTAAGAGCGTATCGCCTTTGGCAGTGCCTTGTTTTTTGAAGGTATCAAAGTGCAGGTTTGCCGCACAGAGATATGTCGTTACCGCAAAGGCGGCTAAAAAAAGTTTTGCAATCATCTATTTTTCCAATATTATCGTCGGTGTATCACCGTTTAATTTTATAAAAAGTATCTTTTGTGAGTTAGAGCGGTGGTTTGATGCACGGTATTTTTGATGCATCGTGACTTTAAAGATTCTCTCTTTGTACGCCTGGGTAGGGTAGGGCGTAACTTCAAAGTTTGAAAACTCGATCTCTTTGTTTTTAGCAATTGCAAAGACTCTTTTTTTGTGCTTTTGAAACTGCTCTATCTCCATGCCGTTGCGCCATTTGAAATCGATATCGTATTTGGAGATGTAAGTATCAAATTCATCATATTTCCACGCATTGCGCCATGAGTAGACAAATGCCATGACTTTTGATATTTCTTGTAGGTTTGTTTGCATAAACCCCTCTTCATTGGTGATCAAAAGCGCATTTTTATGATCAAGCAGTTTATCTAGTTGCAGCAGTGTAGAGTTTTCTACTGCGACGCAGCCTTCGGTTTTGTTTTTAAAGGGTTCATCCATGGGAAATCCATGCAGCCAGATTCCGTTGCCTGTTTTGTTGTGCATCTTGTCATAGAAGTTTGGGTAATCCGTAACTATAGCAAGGGGTCCGTAAAAGGGATCGACATGCTGGATGCGTCTTGTGAATTTGTATACGCCAAGGGGGGTTTTAAGATCACCCTCACGCCACTTATCTCCTAGCATCTCGCCCACTACTGCAGGTGTGGTAAAGATCTCTTCTTTGTGTTGGTTGTACACTTTTAACTCTTTGCCGACTTTATCGACAAGCACAAACTGTTTGTAGGGTTTGTTTTGATAGTACCCAAATGCAAGCGGTTCATCTTGTAACTGCTGCTGCCAAAAAGATTGTTTTTCTAAATCCTTCTCCGCGAGTTTTTCCACCGCTTGTGCACCCTTTGTAAGATAGGCTTTGGCGTAGGAAAAATCTTGAGCATTGAGTGTAAGGCTCAAAAGAAAAAATGCCGTTAATAGCTTGTTCATTTTTATCCTCTTTTGCTTACTCGTTTGCATTCATCTACAAAATGTTTTGCGTTTTCTACGGGTACGTCGGGTAAGATACCGTGACCGAGGTTGAAGATGTGGCGTTTGCTACCCATCACCTCTTGAATCGCTTCGACGCATTTTGTGGTTGCTTCTTTGTTATACAAACGGCACGGTTCCATGTTGCCCTGTAAGACATATTTGTCACCGAGTTTTTCTTTTGCAAGTGCCATCGGTGTTGACCAATCTACTCCAAAAACATCAAAGTTGCCGTAGATATCATCAAGATACTGCCCGATCCCTTTTGGAAACATGATAACGGGGATGTGGGGGTACTTTTCTTTGATAAACTCCGCAATTTCTACCATATACTTCCAGCTAAATTCAAAGTATGCCGATTTCTCAAGCGCTGCTGCCCAGCTGTCAAAGATCTGTACAACATCGGCTCCGGCTTCTATCTGATTTTGCAAGTAGAGTTTGATCACTTCGGTGACTTTTGCCAACAGTTTATGCATCATCTGCGGTTGTGTATAGATCAGTTTTTTGCACAGGTTGTACGTTTTGCTTCCCTGTCCCTCGATCATATACGTAACCAGCGTCCATGGAGAGCCTGTAAATCCAATGAGTGCTTTATCTTCGGGAAGCTCTTGTTTTAAGAGTTTGATCGTGTCATACACGTAGGTGAGCTTATCGGCAGCTTCTTTGCCCCCAAGCAGTCGATCGATATCGGCTTCATCTTGTAACGGATCGTTAAATACCGGACCCTTGCCTTTGATAAATTCTAGATCCATTCCCATCTCGTGAGGGATTACTAAGATATCGCTAAAAAGTATCGCTGCATCAACGCCGACGATATCAAGCGGTTGGATCGTGACTTCACACGCTTTTTTGGGATCATGGCAAAGATTTAGAAAACTTCCCGCTTCGCCTCTTACTTTCATATATTGAGGTAGGTATCTTCCTGCTTGACGCATCATCCATACAGGCGTATGGGGTGTTGGCTTTCCAAAACACGCATCTACAAATATTTTTGACATTCTTTTCCTTTTAACTTTCACATTGCTGTGTTGTATCTGTTGATTTTTTTTCTAACTTTTTCTCTTTTTTGCCCACTTTACCGATAAAGTACAAACCTATTGATAATGCAGCAATTGAAAGAGCAAAATAGAGCATATCTAAAGCTCCCTCAAAGGGAGTGTGTAAAATTCTTTGAAAAAAGTTGACTACAAGTACCATGATGATCACTTTTGCGATCTTGTCTTTAAGCTCATCAAGGGACTTAATCTCTAAAATCTGGCTTGATTTGAGTTTTGAAGTGCACTCATCGATTTCGGCGATAAAAAGTTCATATAACCCAAAAGAAAATAGCAGCATCACCACCGCAATAAGGTATAGATCTACCGCTCCGATGATAGCAGCTACGACATCTTCATGAAACATTTCAGGGTGCGCACCCGTTGCATAGGTTTTTATTACAAACCATGTAACGCTAAAGATATCTACGCTTGCAACGACAAAAAGTGCAAACGCTCCGATAAGCCCAAAAATAACGGCTAGGATAACGACTAATCTACTTTTCCAAATCGTAGCTTGAAATAACTGTTCGAGTTTGCTCATCATTAGTTTCTCTCTATCCACTTTTGCGCAATACGCACGGCATTGGTTGCTGCACCTACGCGCACCTGATCGGCGACGTTGAAAAAGTGCAGTACATTGTTTTCAAAGTTATCTTT